>CANSYK010000059.1 GCA_947651225.1 uncultured bacterium
TATCCGGCGCTGTAAACGAAGCAAAACGCAAGCGTTTTTTTCGTTTACTATAATTGATTTGCAGTTCTTTCAATAAAAAATAAGATACAAAAGGGGAGGAAATGATTTTGAACAATACATTTCAGGGTAAAAGTATGAATGAAAAAAAGAAGGTGGCAATCATTTTTGGAGGTTGTTCACCAGAGTACAAGGTATCACTTGCATCAGCATATTCCATAATATGCCATATGGACAGGTCCAGATATGAACTGGTATTGATTGGGATTTCACCAGCGGGGGCATGGTATCAGTTTGATGGAGACCTGGAAAAAATCAGCTTAGATACCTGGTGTAATGATAAAGATTGTGCCCCAGTTACCATTTTTCCGGAAAGAGGCAGTTATAGCCTGCTCCTGTTAGGAGAGGACAGAGTGGAAAGGCAGAATATTGATGTTGTTTTTCCGGTTTTGCATGGGCGGAATGGGGAAGATGGTACTGTACAGGGATTGTTTGAGCTTTTTAACATTCCGGCAGCAGGGTGTGGTATCCTTTCTTCTGCGCTTTGTATGGATAAAGAGCGGGCGCATAGAATGGTTCGGGCGGCGGGAATTTCTGTTCCAGAGTCTTTTTGTATTGGTTTAAATACCGATAGGGCAAAGGTCAGGGCGCAGGCAGAGATAATAGGATACCCGCTGTTTGTAAAACCGATGAGAGCGGGTTCGTCCTATGGTGTGGCAAAAGTCTTTCATGAAGTGGAACTTTTGGCAGCAATTGATACTGCTTTTTTGTATGATGAAAATATAATTGTGGAGCAGAACATTCCGGGGTTTGAAGTAGGATGTGCCATTATAGGGAATGAGGAACTGACAATGGGGGAGATTGATGAAATTGAGTTATCAGAGGGCTTTTTTGATTATGAGGAAAAATATACCCTCAAAAATTCTGCCATCCATGTTCCGGCAAGAATATCAGAAGAACTCACTCAAAAATTAAAGCGTACAGCAGCTACAATATACAGGGTGCTAGGATGCAGAGGGTTTGCCCGGGTTGACTTATTCCTTTCCGATACCGGTGAAATTGTTTTTAATGAGGTAAATACGATACCTGGATTTACGGTACACAGCCGTTTTCCCAATATGCTAAAGGCCGCAGGCATGAACTTTATGGAAGTGATTTCTGCTGTGATTGAACTGGCATGTGAAGGGAATGGGGAGGGGCATGATGGGCATTAGAAGAACAATGATTGAATATTCCAGAGGGAATGACCTGCGATTTTTCTGGTTTCTGTACAGGCTGCAGAAAAAGGCAGGAAACAGGCTGCTGCATGATATTTTGACTTTTGTGATGAGCAGGAGCGCAAACCATCATGGCGGATATATTGGGCCGGATACTGTAATAAAAAATATACCTTCCCTTCCACATGGGTTGCATGGGATTTTCATTTCAAGATATGCACAAATAGGGGAAAATTGCAGAATATATCAGAATGTTACGATTGGCGAAGTAAACAGAGAGGCACCAGTTATCGGAGATTATTGTTTGATTGGGGCAGGAGCAGTTATTATTGGTAATATCAGAATAGGAAACCATGTAAAAGTTGGGGCGGGAGCTGTTGTAGAAAAAGATGTTCCAGATTATTGTACGGTTGTTTCGCAGCCAGTGCGTTTGATAGAAGGGAAAAAAGAAGATTGAAAACAGGGAAAGACAGAGGATAAATATGAAAAGATTACAGAAAGAGGGACGTGCATGGATTGAAATAAACAGGAAAAATCTTTATCACAATGTCAGGGCGCTGCAAAGGTTATTGCCATCAGAATGCCAGTTGATGCCAGTGGTAAAAGCAAATGCATATGGACATGGTGCAGTTTTGGTTGCAAAGGAGCTTAGTGGTTACGGGATAAAATTATTCTGTGTGGCAACAGTTACAGAGGGAGTGGAACTTCGCAAAAATGGTATTGAGGGGGAAATCCTGGTTTTGGGTTATACCCATCCAGGCCAGTTTTTCATGGTGGAAGAATACAACCTTACGCAGACAGTAGTTGATTATTCTTATGCAAAACTTCTGAATAGATATGGAGGAAAGATAAAGGTTCATATAAAGATTGACACGGGTATGTACCGTCTGGGGGTGCGCTGTGAGAAAATATCAGAAGTCATTCAGATATTTTGTTGTAAGAATCTGGAGATACAAGGTATTTATACACATTTATGTGCATCTGATGACATAACACGGAAAGGCCAGGAATATACAAGCAAACAGGGAAAAGAGTTCTATCGTATGATTTCACAGCTTAAAAAGGAGGGATGTGCCTGTCCCAAAGTACATCTTTTGGCAAGTTACGGGATATTGAATTATCCGAAACTGGCAGGTGATTATGCCAGACCGGGCATCGCCCTTTATGGTGTTCTGAGCTGCCGTAAAGATTGGCAGCAGGCTGCTGTTGATTTATTGCCTGTATTGTCACTAAAGGCAAGGGTAGTTTTGGTGAAAAGGCTTCCGAAAGGTGAATCGGCGGGATATGGTTTGCGGTATGTGGCAGACAGGGAGCGGATTATTGCTGTGCTATCGATTGGATATGCTGATGGGATTCCGCGTTCTTTATCTTTTGGCGGTGGTTCTGTATTAATCGGCTCACAGACAGCACCTGTAATAGGCGCTGTTTGTATGGATCAGATGTTAGTGGATATAACAGATATACCAGATGTAAATCAGGGAGATGTTGCAATGGTAATTGGTCAGTCCGGGGACAATGAAATTTCTGTTTATGATCTGGCAGAACAGGAAGGGACCATTACAAATGAAATAGTAAGCCGTTTTGGAAACCGTTTAGAGAGGGTATTGGTTTAAACGTGTTAATTCGCTTAAAAGGAAAGCTCTATTGACTTTCCTTATTGTACTTGATAGTATGTAAATACAAAAGAAATTTATTACTGGCTGTATTGTATAGAAAGCGGAGAAAATATGGGGATATTTGATGTAGAAAGTCGTTCAGAAGGGGAAAATCTGCCTTCTGTTTCCAGAAGTGAAAAAAGCAGCCGATATCATTTCCAGGTAAATCTTGGGGGAATGTTAGATATCTTATCAAACCATTTGTATAAAAGCCCGGATGTATTTATCAGGGAGCTTTTGCAAAATGGCGTGGATGCGATTACTATGCGGCAAAAGAGACAGCTAGGCTGGGAGGGCGGGATTCTTTCCATTACCGTGGAACCAGGCAGGAGGATTGAGTTTTCGGATAACGGTTCAGGCCTTACAGAGGAAGAGATACACCGTTTTCTTGCTGTAATTGGGCAGTCTTCCAAGACGGAACTTGTCAATGGGAAAATTCCAGAAGACTACATAGGCAGGTTTGGCATAGGCCTTTTATCCTGTTTTATGGTATCGGATTCTATTGTAGTGTATACGGTACCTATGGATGGAAGTCAGGCAAATATGTGGACAGGGCTTCCAGATGGAACATATACCTTAGAGCCTTTTGACAGGGAAAAAAGAAACCAGGGGCCTGGTACGACAATCGTTCTGGAAGCAAAAAGAGAGGAAGAACATTACTTTCAGAGGGAAAAGGTTGCAGAACTTGTACAGTACTATGGGCTTGCTCTTCCGGTTCCTATATATATGGCAGGATACCGTGAAAGGCTTAACAATGTGCCTTCGGATTTTTCTGGTATAGGCCGCAGCCAGCTTCTGGCATTTGGGAACTGGCTTTTTGAGGAAGAATTTTTAGATGCGATACCAGTGCAGACGCTGCATCTGAGTGGTGTGGCATACATTCTGTCGTACCGCACTGATTCGTCTGTTAAGAGGGGGCATCGGATATATTTAAAGCAGATGCTTCTGACAGAGGAAGGGAATACGTTACTTCCTTCCTGGGCTTTTTTTCTGCGCTGTTTTTTAAATACCAGAAATCTGCGTCCTACTGCATCGCGTGAGGATTTTTACGAGGATGAGGAATTGGCACAGGCAAGAGAGGAGTTTGAGGAAGTTGTAAGAAATTACCTGGAAGGCCTGGCACAGGACAGCCAGAAGCGCCTGGCTGGGATTGTAGATACTCATGAACAGGCTATTAAGTCAATGGCTGTATGGGACGACAGGATGTTTCGTCTGTTTATCGATTATCTGTCCTTTGAAACAAGTGAAGGAACCTGTACGGGCAGTTTTTTAAAACATGCTGGCGAAGCGGAATGGATTAGTTCTGTTCCAAAGTTTCAGCAGTTAAAGCCGCTTTTTGTGGCACAGGGCAGGCTTTTAATCTGTACAGGATATACAAATGATGAGGAGTTAATCAGAAAACTTACCAATATGTTTTTGCTTCCGTTAAAGCCTTTTCGGGAAGGAAGCATGGAGCTTGTCTTAGAGGAATTGCATCCTTTTGAATTACAGCACACAGAATTTTTTTTGGCTGCTGCCAGTCAGGCGGTCAAGGAGTTTGACTGTAAAGCAGAAGTCAAGCGTTTTCTTCCAATGGATTTACCAGTGCTTTATACCATGAGCGATGAAGTTCAGTTTATAAGGCAATTACAGTCAGCAAGAGAAAGCACTTCCAATCTGTTTTCTGATGCACTTTCTTCCCTGATAAACGGGGTAGAAGAAAAGCCGCTTGCCACATTATATTTAAACCTGAATAGTCCATTAATACAACGTCTTGTACAGATAACGGACAGGGAATTAATAAAAAGTGTTATGAAAGTTCTTTATGTGCAGGCGCTTCTTGCAGGAGGGCATTCTTTAAAGGGCGGCGAATTAAAGGTTTTAAATGAAGAATTGCTAAATCTTGTAGAATATAATTTGTAGAAAGGCAGGATGGCTATGGCGAAAAGTACATTTGATGGGGAAGCAATGTCTATCATACTTGGTTTGATTCCAAATGGGGCAGAGAAAATAACGGCCTTACAGGAATATTTAAAAGAAGCAGATGAGGCGGGAGAAGCATATTATCAGCTTGTATGGCGTTATGAGTATGCGTATCAGGAATACTTTTATGGAGATCCTGTAAAGGCAATGCCTGTTGCATCAGAATTTACAAAAATATATGAAGCAAATCCACATGCGCTTGACAATGTCCCTGAAAATGGAGGGGCAGAGTCGTATCTTATGA
Source organism: uncultured bacterium (assembly GCA_947651225.1). Classification (GTDB taxonomy): domain Bacteria; phylum Bacillota; class Clostridia; order Lachnospirales; family Lachnospiraceae; genus Butyribacter. The sequence goes on from CANSYK010000059.1 coordinate 5,076, forward strand.
TTGTACAGATGGGACTTGACAATGTGGTGGCGCTTCCGCAGATTCCTATGGAAGAATGGGAAAATATGATGGAGCAGTTTCATACCCTTGTGAAACGGTTCAATCTGGGGCACAAGGTCTACTGGTGGCAGATGGCACAGTTTTGGCAGTACGTAGATCAGGACAAGGCATACCAGTATTTTCAGAGATTCTGGAAAACAGGAAGGGACGGGCTTTCTGACTGCCGGGCATGTGAACGCTGTTATGCGGTACATATGTCTTTGCTTGCAGGTGACAGAAAGGCGGCAGATGAATTTGCAAAACCATTAAAGGCAGGACGTACCAATTTCTGTAATGATGCACCTAAACTTTACAGATATTATTACCTGGAAGATGCACTAGACAGAGGGGATTTAAAAGAAGCGTCTAAATATGCAAACCAGCTTAGCGTGAAGTTGGAACACCGTATACATGATTTAAATTTTCTGGGTGCAGTAGTACGCTGTTTTGCATACACGGATTTAGATAAAGCTGTTAAGAAATTTGAATCCGGCATAGAGTTATCTATGGGGCTTTGGGATCGGATTAAAGTTTATAATTATTATAAAGGGGCATATGTATGTTTTCATAAACTTGCCGAGGTAAGGGATGCCATTCCATTGAATCTGCCAGAAGAGTTTCCGCTTTATGCGAAAGAGGGAGTATATTTTTGTAAAGAACTGAAACAATGGTTTTATGAACAGGCAGAAATCATTGGAGACAAATTTGATAAAAGAAATGGAAGCTGCTATTTCAAAGAAAATCTGGCAAAGGCATTATTAAAAACGGTTGATTAGGAACGGTAAACCACCATTTGAAATGGTGGTTTATGTCTTTTTTTGAAGAAATACTATTTCTCCATTTTCCAATAAGCTGCAGAATAGGGAGGAAGTTCGCTTCCGCCGCCAAAATCATGTGGCTTTCCGGTAAGTAGATTATCAGCCATTCCGCATCCCGCATCAAAGTGTGCGGTATAAGGTTCATCTGACGCATTAATTGCTACCAGGATGCGTTCATCCTCACAGGCACGTTCAAAGATACACTGATGATTTGTCAAAACGACAGAACGGAAGGTGCCATAATTTAATGCCTGGCTGTTTTTTTTGGCTTCTGCCAGTTTTGCAATCCACTCTGCCAGCTTTCCAAATTCCGGCTTGTCAAAGCTGGCGCGCAGCGCCGGGTCGCCTTCGCTTTTCTCTGCTTTTGTACCCCATTCACTTCCATAGTATACGCAGGGAATACCAGGCATACCAAAACACAGGGCATAAATTAGAGGCAGATGGTTTTCATTGTTAAGAACACTTGCAATCCGGCTTACATCATGGTTATCTACAAAGTTGAGCAGATGCATCCCTTTATATAAAGTCCATTCCTCTGGCCCATACTGCCTTAAAAGGGAATGGATGATTTCAAACATATTCATGCTGTTAAAGCTGGAGTGCATTCCATGATAACATTCATAATTTGTGACAGAATGGCACATCTCATCATTTGCCCACTGTTTATAATCTCCATGCAGTGTTTCTCCCACCAGAAAAAAATCCTCTTTGAGCGTGTCTGTAAACTGACGCAGGCGTTTCAGGAAATCCTTGTCCAGGCAATATGCCACGTCCAGGCGCAGCCCGTCAATGTCAAAGGTTTTGATCCAGTATTTCACAGCATCAAAAATATGCTGAACTACTTCTTCATTCTGAAGATTTAATTTTACCAAATCAAAATTTCCTTCCCACCCTTCGTACCAGAGCCCGTCGTTATAATTAGAATTTCCGCCAAAATCAATATGGAACCAGTCTCGGTATCTGGAGTTTTCCCGGTTCTGCAAAACATCCTGAAATGCCCAGAAACCTCTGCCTACATGATTAAATACACCATCAAGCACAATCCGTATGTCTGATTTGTGTAGCTTTTCACACACCGTAACAAAGTCCTCATTTGTCCCCAGTCTGCAGTCAACCTTTTTGTAATCTCTTGTATTATATCCATGGGTATCTGATTCAAAGAGCGGTGAAAAATAGATTGCATTGGCGCCCAGTTTCTTAATATGAGGAATCCAGTCAACCACCTTTAAGATACGGGATTGTTCTTCTCCGTCATTTTCAAAAGGTGCGTTGCAAAATCCCAATGGATAAATTTGATAAAATACACTTTCATTAGCCCACATAGTTATGTCCTCCTTATTTGCCACTGATTTTACAAAGTCAATTTGCACTTGCAAGCCCATTCCGTCTGCCAGTCGTTTCAAGGTTATTAAAGAAGGGTTTGCCAGTCCTCTTTCGATCCTGCTTATGTCAGACTGGTAAATTCCCGTCAAATCAGATAGCTGTTTTTGTGTTAATCCAGTTGATTCTCTCGCTTGTGTAAGATTTTCTGCCAAAAGGGTGGTAATATCGGCATTTTGCTTTTTACAAGTCATATTGTGTCCTCCTTTTTGTTATTATATAGGATATATCCTATATTGTCAAATTCCTGAACGCAAGTAACCTGTAACATAGTAACAAAAAAATCATTAATAATGTATAAATTTATCTATTCCACTTGCTATATGAATCAAAAAAGAATATGATATTTATGGAACATTCATAAAGTAGATTTATCTTTCTGGTCTGATTCGCACTAGAGTGCAGGTTGTAAGGAACTGAAAGTTCCTGGAATGGATTTTCAAACACGCTCTAGATCAGGGTGTAAATATTTTTTGAATAGATCCTAAAACGTATTATATAACTTTGGAAAGGGGATTCATTATGGAAGGACGTATTGTGAAATTTTATACAAGGGAGAGCAATAAACTTGCTTTACATGCAATTCCGGGGCATTTTGCGACCAGCAACTCACATATCAATTTTTATATTGATGTAACAGGTATCCGGTCACGAATTGCAGAGGCAGAGGAGGCGGCCAAGCTTCTGGCACTCGATTTGGGACGCCTGAATTATGTAGATACTGTTGTATGTATGGATGGAACAGAAGTAATTGGAGCATTTTTAGCAAAAGAGTTTGAGAGAGAGCATATCATGTCTACGAACCAGCATAAGACAGTTTATGTGATTTCTCCAGAGCAGAGCCGTGACAATCAGATTATCTTTCGTGATAATACAAAAAGTATGATTGCTGGAAAACATATTGTTCTTTTGCTTGCAACAACGACTACAGGTGAGACCATTAAGAAAAGTATGGAAGGGATTCAGTATTATGGCGGGATTATAGAAGGAATCGGTTCACTTTTCAGCACGGTAGATTCCGTAAATGGTGTAAAAGTGAATTATTTGTTTGATGCTGATGTTGTGACAAGCTATCAGGCATTTCCGAAGACAGACTGCCCATTCTGCAAAAAGGGAATGAAAATTGAAGCAGTGGTAAATGGTTTTGGATATTCTAAATTGTAATCTGTAAATGCAGATAAGCTGATGCCGGTGGTGTTATGCAGGTCTTAAGAACTTAGCGCCGCCGGCATTTTTATGAGTAAATTGTTACTATTCACGGCTGGTTTTAGAAATAGATTCTTGATGAATGCAGAGTTACTTGCTATAATAGCAAAGGATGTGTTTATGCTTTGGTGAATTGCGTACATAGGGGAACTGTTCCTGAGTATACAGAAATGAGAGGGATATGAAGAAAAAATCTGGAAAATCATGATGTTAAGTGCTGCAATTAGTGCAGCAGCCTGTTATGGAATGGCAGCAGGGGAAAGCCTGGCGCAGGCGGCACAGGAAGAAGAAATTGTGCAGATGCCTGTAGTTACGATGTCAAAGGAGAGCGGGTGTTATCCGGAAGCTTTTTTACTGAAACTTACCTGTAAAGAAGCAAGAACGATTTATTATACGACAGATGGAAGCAATCCGGCTGTAAGCAGTACCAGAAAGGAATATACAGGCGCTATTTCTGTGACAGACCGAAAAGATGAGGCAAATGTGCTGGCGGCGGTAGATCCTGTTCTGTTTGACTGTGCATATTCTTCCTATGATCAGTCAGAATGCAGTGCACCAAAAGACAGTGAAGTGGATAAAGCAACCATCATCAGGGCAGTTGGAATGACAGAGTCTGGTGCATATACAGAAGTTGTGACAAATACTTATTTTGTAGGTGCTATGACGGAGCATATCCAGGGAATAGAAGAGAGCTGCAAAGCGGCGGGGATACCTCTTGCGATTATGTCCCTTTCTATGGAGTATGACGATCTTTTTGACTATGAGAAGGGGATTTATGTTAGGGGAAAGATTTTTGAGGAGGCCTATCATAAATATATTTCAGGGGAAGAACCGTGGGTATCGGAACTTCGGAAACTGGAGGCGAATTATACACAAAGAGGTTCTGCGTGGGAACGGGTGGTACATATTGATTATCTGGAAAGCGATGGAAAAACGACAGACTGTAAATTGCAGCAGGACTGTGGAACCAGGGTGCAGGGAAATTATTCCCGTTCTGATTTGCAGAAAGGGTTTCGGTTATATGCAAAGAAAGACTATGGTGCGAAAAATTTTAATTATGCCTTTTTTGGGGAGGATGCAAAGGATGATACAGGGGCGGTATTAAGCAAGTTTAAGAGGCTGGTTTTGCGAAATGGAGGCAACGCATCATTTCTTGCAAAGTACAACGATGCTTTCTGGCAGTCTTTACTGACAGAATTGAATTGTGATACGCAGGCTTCCAGGGTATGTATTGTATATCTGAATGGCGAATACTGGGGGATTTATATTTTACAGGAAGACTTTAATGATGACTATTTTGAAAATGTACATGGTGTAAAGAAAGAAGATGTTATTGTCTATAAAGGGGATGCTGAAAAATATGAGTCCGGATATAAATTAGACGAGGGGACACTGCCGGGTGGAGAAACAGACGAAGGCTATTATCTGAAGGAGTTGATGGACTTTTTTAGTACGCATTCTAATTTGGAAAAGGAAGAAGATTATCAGGAGTTTGCAAAGCTTGTCGATATAGATTCTGTGAGGGATTATTTTGCGGCGCAAATCTGGGTGAACAATAAGTGGGACTGGCCGGGAAAGAATTGGACAATGTGGAAAGCAGCACAGACAGACGCTTCCAACCCTTATGCTGATGGGAAATGGAGACTTTGTTTCTACGATCTGGATTTTGGCGGAATCAGTGGAGGGTGGTCTGCGTATGATAATACGATTCAGGTAGACAATTATAAAGAATATGGGCTTTTGGATATGTGTACAGAGAATCCGGTTGTGTTATGTTATGCCTATCTTATGAGTAACAAAGGCTTTCGGGATAGCTTTAAGCAGAGAATCACAGAGCTTGATCAGGGGGTTTTTGAGAAAAACGCAGCAACAAAAGTGTGTGAAAAATTCCTTGATATTTATAAACCATTATATCAGCAGTATTTTACCAGATTTTTTGGAAGTGATCATGCAAAATATTATACTGAGGGAGCAGTTTCTGGAGGATATGGAAGTTATCGCTGTATCATAGAATTTATAAATAACCGTTCTGAATATCTGCCAGAGATGTTAAAATGGGTAGATGATTTTTATAAAACACATACCATCTATAACAGTGATCTTGCAGGGGAAGAGCCAGAACCAGTGCAGAAAAAGAAAACGATTGAGAAATTAATGGTTTCTGCAAGAAAAGGAACTTCTACTATTAAGGTTAAGACGTTAAAAAAATCCAAAGTGGTTATTACATTGTCTAAAAAAATAATAAAATCAGGAAAAAAGACAGTAAAGAAAACGGCCATTTCGTCTTCCCAAAATAAAACAGGCACCATTTCTGTAAAGCTTTCCAAAAAATTAGCAAAGGGGGTGAAGGTTGTGGTAAAGGTATCGAAGGCAGGTTATAAGGCAAAGACAAAAACGGTAACAGTAAAATAGAAATCGTAAAGTTATTTTTATATGATTTTAAAGAGGGGAATATCAGGATGGCTAGACAGGATGCTGTATTTCAGCGATATGAGAAAAAATATCTTTTGGATATGGAACAATATGAGGGATTTTTAAAAAAAGTGGATGGCTATATGCAGGTAGATGAATATGGAAAAAGTACAATCTGTAATATTTATTATGATACAGAATATTATGATTTGATACGAGCATCTATTGAAAAGCCGCCATATAAGGAAAAATTACGTCTGCGCAGTTATGGCGTTCCGAAACTTTCAGACATGGTATTTTTGGAGGTAAAAAAGAAGTATGGTGGAATTGTATACAAACGGAGAATTGCTCTTCCGTTATATGAAGCATATGAAAGTTTAGAAAGGGGGTATCTTGCAGGGGATAAAGGACAGATTGGGCGGGAGCTGAATTATTTTATCAGGAGGTATCGGCCTGTTCCCAAGCTTTATCTGGCATATGACAGAATTGCCATGTTTGGCACAGAAGATCCAGAACTTCGTATGACATTTGACTTTGATGTAAGAAGCCGGGAGGAAGATCTGGATTTGACAAAAGGGGACAAAGGGGTGCTTCTTTCAAAAGAGGAAAAAGTGATTTTGGAGATTAAGGTAAGGGATGCGTATCCGTTCTGGCTGGTACAGGCTTTGGAACAGCTTGCCATTTATCCGGGTTCTTTTTCAAAATATGGCAGTATTTATAAAAAAATAATTTTGCCGGAGTTTTTAAATAGGACAGTTCATAGTTTATAAAAATTGCTTTTTCATGCGCCAGAGAAACTTCGGACCTAATTGAGGGGGATAAATGTTATGTTTGAGAGTATATTAAGTAGTGCAGGTGATAATTTAACCATACTGTCATCATCAGGCTGTACGGCGGCATCGCTTTTTTTAGGCCTTATGATTGCCGCATGTTATTATTTTACCGGAAGGGGCACGAAAAATTTTTGTGCCGCACTGGTGCTGCTTCCGGCAATGGTTCAGATTGTAATTATGTTAGTTAATGGCAGCCTTGGAACAGGAATGGCAATTGTAGGTGCGTTCAGCCTGATTCGTTTCCGTTCGCTTCCTGGAAACAGCCATGATATCAGCTGTATCTTTTTTGCCATGGTAGTCGGGCTGGCGACTGGAATGGGTTATATTACATATGCGGCTTTTGTTACAGTGATTATTAGTGCAGCTATGATACTGCTTCATTTGGTGCCGCTGCCTCCTAAAGTGGAAAAACGGCAGGAGTTAAAAATCACTATTTATGAAGATTTGGATTACACAGAGATTTTTAATGATTTGTTTGAAGAATACCTGGTTTCCTATGAACTTAATTCTGTTAAAACTGTGAATATGGGAAGTATGTATCAGATTGATTATCTGATTGAGCAAAAGGACAGAACAAGGGAAAAGGAAATGATTGATGCGATTCGCTGCCGAAATGGAAATCTGACGATTGTCTGCCACAGGATGGCAGCACCATCCGAACAGCTTTAGAGTTGACATAAGGTAAAAACAGGTTGTATAATCAAAAAAAGAAAGGGGAGACAAAAAATGGATATTATGGATATTGCAGGATTATCTATGGGAATGTCACAGGCAAAAGTGGTTACAGATGTTAGCACTGCCATGCTGGCAAAAAGCCTGGATATGATGGAAACAATTGGAGATGGGATGGCTGAGTTGATACAGCGTTCTATGATGGAGAATTCCGTAACTCCGAATTTAGGTGGAAATATTGATATTATGGTTTAGAGTGTATGTAAAGTAGAATGGAGGCAGAGCATGAGCAAGAAACCTGTAGTTTTGATGGTACTGGATGGATATGGATTAAATGAGAAGACGGAGGGCAATGCAATTGCACAGGCAGATACTCCTGTTATGGACAAACTGATGGCAGAGTGTCCATTTCAGAAAGGAAATGCCAGCGGGCTGAGCGTAGGGCTTCCCGATGGCCAGATGGGGAATTCAGAGGTCGGCCATATGAATATTGGTGCCGGGCGTATTATTTACCAGGAATTAACCCGTATTTCAAAATCGATTGAAGATGGTGATTTCTTTGAAAATAAGGCGCTTTTAGCAGCAATTGAAAATGTAAAGAAGAATCATTCCGATCTTCATTTATATGGATTATTATCAGATGGAGGAGTACACAGCCATAACACGCATGTCTATGGATTGTTAGAGCTTGCGAAGAGAAATGGCGTGGAAAATGTTTATGTCCATACATTTTTAGATGGGCGTGATACAGCGCCGACTTCCGGCAAAGGATTTATGGAAGAACTTCAGAAGAAGATGGATGAAATCGGAACAGGGCAGATTGCCAGTGTCCATGGGCGTTATTATGCGATGGACCGTGATAATAACTGGGACAGGACAAAGGTTGCCTATGATGCGCTTGTAGCGGGGGAAGGCAAAAAAGCAGATAATGCGGTGCAGGCTGTTGCTGATTCCTATGCAGAGAATATTACAGATGAATTTGTGGTTCCGACTGTTATTGAGAAAGATGGGAAGCCGATTGCTACAATTAAGCCAAATGATTCGATTATTTTCTTTAATTTCCGTCCAGACAGGGCACGTCAGATTACACGCACCTTCTGCGATGAGGAATTTGACAAATTTGAACGTGTCAATGGTTTTATGCCATTAACGTATGTATGTTTTACTGATTATGATGAGACAATTGGCAATAAGCTGGTTGCCTTTGTAAAGGAAACGATTGAAAATACATTTGGCGAATTTCTTGCCGCAAATGGCAAAAAGCAGCTCCGTCTGGCAGAGACAGAAAAATATGCTCATGTTACCTTTTTCTTTAATGGTGGTGTGGAAGAGCCAAATAAGGACGAAGAACGGTCGTTAGTAAAATCTCCTTCGGTTGCCACATATGATTTACAGCCGGAAATGAGCGCTCCTGAAGTAGGGGAGAGGCTGACTGCGGCGATTACTTCGAACCAGTATGATGTAATTGTTATTAACTTTGCAAATCCGGATATGGTAGGGCACACAGGGGTAATTTCTGCTGCGATTAAAGCAGTGGAGCGGATTGACCAGTGTGTTGGCGCAGCAGTGGAGGCTGTGAAAAAAGTGGACGGTGTACTCTTTATCTGTGCAGACCATGGAAATGCGGAGCAGATGATTGATTATGAGACAGGCGATCCATTTACAGCGCATACCACAAATCCTGTTCCATTTATTCTTGTCAATTACGATGATGCATACACCTTACGGGAGGGTGGCTGTCTTGCTGATATTGCTCCGACCTTGATTGAAATTATGGGACTTGAGCAGCCGGCAGAGATGACAGGAAAATCGCTTCTGATTAAAAAATAGGACTTGCAAATCAGAGCTGACTGTGTTATGATACCATGTATCTGTTTAGATATAGATATTATATACTAGATTGGAGGAAAGTTTGATGATCCAGGTAATTCATACCATTCTGTTAATTGTATATATTATTGTTTGCGTGGCATTAACGATAGTTGTACTGATGCAGGAAGGAAAGCAGGCAGGTCTTACCGGTGCAATCAGCGGCGCTGCAGAGACATATTGGGGTAAAAATAAAGGTCGTTCTATGGAGGGTGGAATGATATTAGCTACTAAAATTCTTGCCGCTTTATTTGTAGTTATTTCTTTGCTGCTTAATTTAAAGATTTTTGCATAGAGGATGGATATTATGACTGTCAGATTAGGGATGCCTGGTCTGACAGTCTTTTTTCGTGGAATGGTAAACAAAACAATATCTTTTTGGGGAATTTGTATAGAAAATTGCTTGTAGCGTGTTGGTGTGTTATACTATAATATAACTGGTATGTATCGTTTAGGGATGAAAGAGTGGTTGGCAATTAACTTGAATAACTTATTTAAGTTAATTTTATTGGCAGTTTCTAAAGAATCGGGGTGATTATTATGACAAGAGAAGAATTTAACAGCAAAAAAGAAATGATTCTTAAGTTTGTTTCTTCCAAAGAGTACAAACCAATGACGACAAAGGAAATGAGGGCTGTATTACAGGTTCCGGCAAAGGATAAAAAGGTGTTCAAGGAAGTGTTAAATGAGCTTTTGGGGGATGGAAGGCTTCATATGGATTTAAAGGGAAAGATTAAGCCGTTGTCTGATAATATGCTGACAGGAAAATTTATGGCAACCCAGAAAGGGTTTGGTTTTGTTCGTGCAGAAGGAGAAGCGGAGGATGTTTTTATACCAATGCACAGTACCAAAGGAGCTTTGGACGGAGATACCGTACAGGTGGCTTTAAGACAGAATTCTGGTGGAAGAAGGCGTGAAGGAGAAGTTGTCAATATTTTAGAGAGGGGTTCTGTCATTGTGGTAGGGACCTATTCCAGCAGCAAAAGTTTTGGTTTTGTAATAGCGGATAACCATAAATTTACAAAGGATATTTATATTGCAAAAGCGGACACAATGGGGGCAATTACGGGCCATAAGGTTGTGGTTGAGCTTACAGATTATGGAAATGAATCCAGAAATCCTGAGGGAAGAGTTTTAGAAATTTTAGGGCATGTTAATGATCCTGGAGTTGATATTCTGTCTGTGATAAAGGCATATGGACTGCCAGAGGAATATCCCGATGCAGTTATGGACCAGGTTGCGGATACTGCAGATGAAGTGACGGAAAAAGAAAGACAGGGAAGGGCAGATTATCGGGAACTTTGTACGGTTACGATTGATGGAGAAGATGCAAAAGATTTAGATGATGCAATTACTTTGACAAAGGAAAAAGAGATCTATTATCTGGGAGTGCATATTGCAGATGTTAGCCAGTATGTGACAGAACATTCGCCGCTTGACAAAGAGGCTTTGAAACGAGGAACAAGTGTCTATCTGGTAGACCGTGTTATTCCTATGCTGCCCCATAAGCTTTCCAATGGCATCTGTTCTTTAAATCAGGGAGTTGACAGGCTGGCTCTGTCCTGTATGATGGAGATTAATGAAAAAGGAGAGATTGTAAGGCACCGCATTGAAGAAAGTGTTATCCGTGTTGACCGCAGAATGTCCTATACAAGCATACACAAAATAATAGAGGAAGAGGATAGTGTAGAGCGGCAGGAATACCGTGAACTGATTCCTATGTTTGAATTGATGTATGAACTGGCAGAAATATTACGGGAACGCCGTTTTAAAAGAGGTTCCATTGACTTTGATTTTGCAGAGAGTAAGATTACGCTGGATGAAAAAGGGAACCCTTTGGATGTAAGGGTATATGAAAGGAATAATGCACACCGCATTATTGAAGAATTTATGCTGGCGGCAAATCAGACTGTTGCAGAAGAGTATTTCTGGCAGGAGCTTCCTTTTGTTTATCGCACACATGAAATGCCGGACAGTGAAAAAATTCAGCAGTTAAGTGCTTTTGTCAGCAATTTTGGTTATAGTATTAAAATGAATGCAGATGAGGAAATCCATCCAAAGGAAATTCAGAAATTGATTAAAAGGGTAGATGGTACAGCAGAGGAGGCATTAATCAGCCGTCTGGCGCTGCGTTCTATGAAGCAGGCAAAGTATACGGTTGGCTGTGAGGGACATTTTGGTCTTGCGATGAAATATTACTGTCACTTTACTTCTCCAATCCGCCGTTATCCTGATTTGCAGATTCACCGGATTATTAAAGAAAATATTCATGGGAACCTGTTAGATAAAAGGATAGAGCATTATAATAAGATTCTTCCAGAGGTTGCGGAACGCTCCAGTATGATGGAGCGCCGTGCGGACGATGCAGAGCGTGAAGTGGAGAAAATGAAAAAAGCAGAATATATGGAGCAGTTTATTGGGGAAACCTTTGAAGGCATTATTTCTGGAGTGACATCGTGGGGAATGTATGTGGAGCTTCCTAATACGATAGAGGGAATGATTCCAATAGCTTCTATTCCAGGGGATTATTATTATTTTGAAGAAGAAAAATATCAGATGGTTGGAGAACGGACTCACAAAATTTTTAAGCTTGGACAGTCGATTCATGTGACGGTAGATGCTGTGGATAAAATACTCCGTACCATTAATTTTGCGGTAGCGGAAGATGAAACATCTGAAAATGAAAAAGAAACATCATGGAATGAAAAAAGACCTTCTGCAGAAAAAGTGGAGGTTCCCAAAGAGAAAAAAGAGAAAGTGGTGATTTTGCAGGAAAAACGCAGTAAAGCAAAGCAGGGCATGTCCGACAAAATATCTGTAAAAAAAGCAGAGGAAAAAAAGAAGCGGAAAAAGGCAGTACAGAGCCTGAAAGAAAAGAAAGAGCAAATGCCGCAGCAAAAGACAAAGCTTGCAAAAAAGAAAGAAGCAGAAAAGGCATTTGCAAAAAAGGTGGCTGAAAGAAGGAAGGCAGAGCTTGTGGCAAAAGAGGTTTCCAAGCTGACCAGTGCTGCAAAAAAGAAGGCGGCGAAGCGGAAAAACGCAGCTGCAAAGCGTGCCAAAGCCTTGCAAAGAAAGAGAGGAAAATAGGAAATGGCAAAGGAAACAAAAAAGATGATTGCCAACAACAAAAAGGCGTTTTTTGATTATTTTATCGAAGATAAATACGAAGCAGGGATTTCGCTGGCAGGAACGGAGGTGAAATCCCTTCGTATGGGAAAGTGCAGCATTAAAGAGGCGTTTATCCGTATTGAAAAAGGAGAGGTATATGTATATAATATGCATATCAGTCCTTATGAAAAAGGAAATATTTTTAATAAAGATCCACTTCGCATAAAGAAACTTTTGCTGCACCGATATGAAATCCGCAAAATAGAAGGGCAGATTGCCCAAAAAGGATATACTGTTGTGCCACTAAACGTATATTTTAAGGGAAGCCTGGTAAAGGTGGAAATTGGCCTGGCAAAAGGAAAGAAGCTTTATGATAAGCGGCAGGAGATTGCTAAAAAAGATCAGAGGAGAGAAGCAGAAAAGCAGTTTAAGGTAAAAAATCTATATTAAAGAACGGTTACCTGGATTGTTTGGTGTATAAGGAGTGCAGGAAATTTGGATAGTTTATAAGGAACTGTAAATAAATTAAATGAACAAGTTGATGGTGCAATCGAAAAAACAGGCAAGCAAGTTGTTTCATTTAAATATAGTAAACGAAGCAAAACGCAAGCGTTTTTTTCGTTTACTATATTTACAGGTCCTAAGGAAGAGTACATTGAGAGATGGAGGGGACATTGGTGGATGACGAGACACAGTATAGGTATAATCTAATGGAATCCCTGGTTTCTTTCCTTGACATTACATGGAAAGAGGATAGGGAGAAGCTGATTTTTGGGGAGACGGAAGTTCTGGGAGAGCAGGTTGTACAGGAGGCAAATTTTTTTGCAGAATTTGCAGATAAAATGCCAGGTGGATTTTTTATTTACCATGCGGATGAAAAGGAAGAGTTGATTTATGCAAATGAGCCGATGCTGCAGATTTTTAATTGCGCCTCTATGGAAGAATTCTGGGCGCATACAGGAAATTCATTCCGGGGAATTGTGCATCCTGATGATTTGGAAGAGGTAGAGCAGAGTATCAAGGAACAAATTGCCGCCAGCCATTATGATATGGATTATGTGGAATACCGTATTATCCAAAAAGGCGGGGAAATCCGATGGCTGGAAGATTACGGGCATTTTGTCCACAGTGATCAAATGGGGGATATTTTCTATGTGTTTGTAGCAGATGCAACGGAAAAAAGAGAGCGGTGGGTCACAAAAGCAAATAGTGCAAGAAAATTGTTCCTTTCCAATATGTCCCATGATATCAAGACTCCGATGAATGCAATTATTAATTTTACAAAGCTGGCACAAGATAATTTGGAGGATAAAAATAAGCTTAGCAGATATTTGGAATTGATTTCGGAATCCGGCAGCCAGCTGATGCAGTTGTTAAATGATGTTCTGGAGATATCAAGAGTGGAATCAGGGAAGGTATCTGTAGACAAGGCAGAATGTAACCTGCAGGATATGATGCAGCAGATACAGGCTTCCGTGCTTTCGCAGGCGGCTGATAAAGAGATTTCGGTGTCGCTGAATATTTCCGAACTGCGTCATGAATTAGTTTATGCTGATGAACATAAGCTGCAGTTAATTTTTTCTTATCTTACAGATAATGCTCTGAAATATACCCAAAATGGCGGAAGGGTTACAATTTCTGTCTTGGAGCAGAGCGGGAAAGAAGAGCATTCTGACTATTGCTTTGTAGTAGAAGATAATGGAATCGGAATGGGGAAGGAATTTTTAAAACATCTTTTTGAACCCTTTGAAAGGGAAAAGAATACCACGTTAAGCGGAATCTATGGCACAGGGCTTGGGATGACGGTAACAAAAGATCTTGTGGAGCTTATGGGTGGGACGGTTGAAGTAATAAGTGAGGTCGGAGAAGGAAGCCGGTTTGAAGTCAGGCTGCCGTTACAATGGCTGCGTAAATCTAAAGTTTCCCGGTCTGAGGAGAAAAAAGAAATAAAAAAACGGAAGTCCGGCATAAAGAGGATTCTTATTGTTGATGATAATGAGATTAACCTGGAAATCGAAAATGAAGTGTTAAGGCAGGCAGAATTTTTGGTGGAAACAGCTACAGACGGCAGTATTGCAGTAGAAAAGGTGAAACAGTCCCAACCGGGATATTATGACTTGATTCTGATGGATATTCAGATGCCTGTGATGGATGGATATGACGCTACAAGGACAATTCGTGAAATTGAAAATCCTGCTTTGGCTGGTATTCCAATTATTGCGGTTTCTGCCAATACTTTTGAAGAAGATAAGAGGATGGCAATGGAAAGCGGAATGAATGCACATCTTGGAAAACCTTTGGAACCGCCAAAACTCTATAAAATGATTCGGAAATTTTTTAAAGATTAAATAGATTTCACAAAAGTTAAAATTTGCCATATGATTATCATAGAATGTTGATAGTATAACAGACATCTTACATATTGGGGGAAAAGAATGAACCAGAAACGTTTAAAAATAGGAATTCTCGTTTTTATGGCGGTAATCCTTCTTTGCGCTGGAAGAATGGTATATGTTGATGCAATTGCTGCAAGGAACAATAACAAAACGTCATGGAAGGGGGCGGCGAAAGACCCAGAGACAGTATCTGGCCCAGCGGTTACATCCGTTACTATATCAGGTGAAATGCGGGCAGTCTGGATTTATTACAACGAAGTGAAAAAACAGGCGACTTCTTACAGTAAGTGGAAAAAATATATCGATAAGACATTTGATACCTGCAAGGCAAATAAGATGAATACAGTTATTTTGCAGGTTCGTCCCTGTGCAGATGCCATGTATCCATCAAAGTATTTTCCGTGGTCTGAATATGCCACTGGAACAGCAGGAAAGAATCCGGGCTTTGATCCATTAAAATATGCTGTTACAGCAGCCCATCAAAGAAAGCTTGCAATTCAGGCATGGATAAATCCATACAGGATAACATTGTCTTCAACAAAAATATCTTCTTTGCCGAAGGATTCCATTGCAAGAAAATGGGCGAAGTCTACTAAGAAATCAGAGCGCAGAAATGTGTTGTCGGTTAATGGGGCATTATATTTTAACCCTGCTTCTGCAGAGGTTCGGACTCTGGTGGCAAATGGGGTAAAAGAAATTGTCAAAAATTATGATGTCGATGGAATACATATGGATGACTATTTTTATCCAAGCCTGGGTACGGCTAATTTGAAAAAATTTGATTATAAGGAATATCAGGCTTATGTCAGTGAATGCAAAAAAGAGAAGGTGACAGCCAAAACCCTTGTAAGCTGGCGTCGGCAGAATGTGAATAAAATGGTAAAAAAGGTATATTCTGCTATAAAGAAAGTAGATAAAAAATGTCTCTTTGGTATCAGCCCAGCAGGAAATCTGGATAATTTGTATTCTGCTACAGCTTATTACAGCCCAGTAAAAATATGGATGAATTCAACGAAATATATTGATTACATTTGCCCGCAGATATACTGGTCCTTTCAGCACAAAACAGCGCCATATAAAACGATGGTGCAGAAATGGGCTTCTATCAAGCGGAGTAAAACAGTAAAGATGTATATCGGCATTGCCGGATACCGGACGGGGATTTCTAAAAAAGACGCAAAGGCGTTAGGCGATCCAGAATGGGCGACGAGCACTACTGTATTAAAACGGCAGGTGGAATATGCACGTTCCAGGAAGTTAGATGGTTTTGCTGTATTTTCTTATGGAACTTTTACAAATAGCTCATCATCGACAAAAAAGGAAGTAAAAAATCTTGTTAAAATCTTGAAATAATATTTGACAAACAAGTTGAATTGTATTATTATAATTTTCTATAATGCTTTTGTTGTTGTGCCAACATGAGATACTTTTTGCAGCTAATCGTTACGTGGCTGCTCTTGGGATTCAGATGCTGCACAAATAGTACACCAAGGGGTTGTACTGGTTTCGACGGGCTCACTGAAGATGGAGAAGCTGTCCGTGGTCGGACACCACGTTAAAAGTTCGAATTTAAAATTAAACGCTGAAGATAATTTAGCATTAGCTGCCTAGTTGCAGCTTGTCGGTCCTGACGCCCCGCCGTTAGGGTTACCGGCATCGACTTGCGGGAAACTCTGCTGCCAAAGCTTTGCGGTGGCAGAAAATGTATGAAGCTACTTAAGGATAGAGCCTGTCAGCGGGCGCTGTCTGGAGGGAATGAATAAACACTGACTATGACAGTAGAAGTACATTGAATCTGGGTTCGGACCGGGGTTCGACTCCCCGCAGCTCCATAGAAGGGAAATGCTTGAAAACATTGTGTTTTGGGCATTTCTCTTTTTTTGTATTTGACAGAAAATGGTGCTTTTAGGGGGTTTCAGACCGTTTAAAATTGTTTCAAGTGTGGTCAAAAATTTGGTTAAGATGTAAGGACATACGGCTAAAAATAGGGCAGTGGACTTCTTGTGGCTATAGAA
Organism: uncultured bacterium; assembly: GCA_947651225.1. GTDB lineage: Bacteria > Bacillota > Clostridia > Lachnospirales > Lachnospiraceae > Butyribacter. Next base: position 21,824 of record CANSYK010000059.1, read on the forward strand.
TTTAGAAATTTATTATTTTGTCTGGTGCAGAAGGAGATGTAGATAATGGATATGTTCTAAAGTGTAAGGCACAGAAAGCTTACAAAAGAGATAACCATAATTGTTGCTAACTAACTGCATTTTGATAATTTAATAGACTTTGTGCCTGAATTGTGATAAGTTTATAGTGTAGCAACAAAAAAACAGGCAAGCAAGCTGTTTCATTTAATTATTTACAGGTCCTTAGATATTCAAGTAAGAAGTGGTTGTAATTCCTATAAATATTGCCTGTAATAGAATCAAGAACGGAGGTGTGAAGGATGGATACATTGAAAAAAGAAGAAATATATACTATAGATGATATTTACAATCTTTCGGATGGAGAACGTGCAGAATTGATTGATGGGAAAATCTATTATATGGCTCCACCAAGTAGAACACATCAGCAGTTATTACTTTCGTTAAGTAGAAAAATCGCAGATTATATAGATTCTAAAAACGGAGATTGTGAGGTTAACATTGCTCCATTTGCTGTTTTTTTAAATGAAGATGATATTAATTATGTAGAACCAGATATTTCGGTTATCTGTGATATTTCAAAGTTAGATGATAAAGGATGTCACGGTGCGCCTGATTGGGTAATAGAGGTTGTTTCTCCTAGAAATAAGCCAATGGATTATTTTACAAAGTTATTTAAATATCGGAATGCAGGTGTAAGGGAGTATTGGATTGTCGATCCTACAAGAGAAATGATAACAGTATACAAGTTTGAAAAAGAAACAATGGAACAGTATTCTTTTGGGGAAGATGTACCAGTAGGAATTTATGAAGAATTTTCCCTAAAAATAGAATAGATTTTAAATATATCGGTATTGTGGTTAAAGAAAGCATTTGTTATCTGAAAAATCTAAAAATAACCTCCCTAAAATAAAAAGTGCAAAGCCTTTGATAACTGAATAGGCTTTACCCTCTTTAGGGGTGAATGTTATTTAGTTGTTGTGTTGGTTCTTATTTACTCTTTAATTATATCTAACTCTGTGATATTAACACCCAGGCTGTTAAGTAATGCTTTTAAAACGGAATCTACAAAATATTATCAAAATTTAAAGGATAATTCTGTGACAGGCAACAGGTCGTCATATGACTTGTTGCCTTGTTTTATCTCTGTTTATGAGAGCATACAACGAATGTATTTCTAAATGTTATTACATAATCATTTAGTTGCTTGTAAGTTTCATTGCTAGTAAATTATAATTCCTTTGTAACTATTTCATAATTATTTTAGTAACAGGGGAGGATGATAATGAATAATTACAAAAATTATCTTTATATGTTGGAAGATAGTGCACATTTGATAAGTATGGTGCCAGTGGAAGAACTGATTCGGTTTGGTTATGAAATTGGGCTAGGCGAGAACAGTAAAATACTTGATTTGTGTTGTGGCTATGGTACTTTGCTCAAGGTATGGAGCGAAGTCGTTGGAATTGCCGGAGTAGGCGTTGATGTTTGTCAGGAATTTCTTTCTGTCGGAAAGAAACGGCTGATGAAATGCGGAATCGAAAAAGTCACTTTACATTGCGAAGATGTAAAATTATATCGGGACAGCGAAAAATACGATGTGGTCATTTGTAGTGAAACAATAAACAGCATTCCAGAGACCTTGTGCCTTGGAAGAAAATTCCTTAAATCAGATGGTCTGCTTGCTTACCAAAAATTGTTTTCAAAAATAGAAATCCCACCGAAAGAGCTTGTGGACTTTGATGTAGAGGTGTTATCATTATCTGAACTAAATCATATTTTTAACGAAAATGGATTTCAGATTACATCTATGGCTAGTGATACTAATGGTATGTGGGAAAAATATGTTTTGAACTGGAATGGAAAGAGGGATTTGCTTAGTTTGAAACAGGATATACACAATCAAGACCTGAAAAACTGGATAAAGCAGTGGTATGATATGTATTTTGATTACCGTCGTCAGTATGAGGGACAGGCAATGTTTGGATTGCAGCGAATTGTGGATATTTCATAGTGTCCGTTGCACAGAGGTTGTCAATCCCTACGGATGTATATTTGAGTTGAAATGATACAAAAATTTTCAAAACGATGAAGATAATACGAAAAATTGTATATTTGTTAATCCGGTTGATTTGACAATTACAGGATATTGGGTATTGAATATGATTGATAAAATTGTATATCCAGATGTGCCTGCATTGTTAGAGGCAAAGTGTCCTGTAATCTATGGCAATTATTTGAAAATGATTAAGGGTGATAAAAAGGACCCGATTCAGACAAAAATTTTGGTATTGGTGGAAAAACAATTGATAAAGTTAAAGAAGAATATATAGAGAAACATCAATAAATCGAATTTTGAGGAGGAAAATGAAAATGGAAAGAAAATTGTGCCGATGGAAGAAAAATACCTTCTTTCATCGTTGGAATTGGTTGAAGATGTTTTTGCAAAATGGGACAGCCCTAAAGAGGGTAAAGTTGTACGACAACTGGTCGAAGAAATTAGGGCAAAGAAGTACTATATTCCAGAGTTAGAATTGATTATGGTCAATGAGAATGATGAGGTTATTGGGTATGCGATGTTTTCTCGTTTTCATATCGAAGGCAGATATGAGAATGAACTGCTGATAATGACACCTGTTGCAGTAAAAACAGAATTGCAGAGACAACATATATCAAAAGATTTGTTGGAATATGGATTTAAAATGGCACAAGAACTGAGTTTTAAGGCAATACTTGTAGAAGGAAATCCTCAAAATTACAATCCTCGTGGATTTCAGGCAAGCTATAGATTTGGAAAAGAAGCAGGACCAAATATAACGCTGCCACATCCTGACTGTTTGATGGTCAAGGAACTGGAAAAGGGTGCATTGGACAAAATGAGCGGACTTGTTGATTATTCGTTTTACGAATCATTACATGAGTGATAAGATAATTTCCAGTTTGTCTTTCAGATTTATACTTTTCTTTCATATTTTGAAAAATGCTTAAAATCATGCCATAAGAGATTCTAAGCATTTTTTATGTTAAATATCCAGACTGTCTTCAGCATTTATAAATATCTGTTATGCAAAGCGATTTGTTATGTAAAGTTGATTGACCTAAAAAATTCAGATTACATGTTAGTTTCGTTTATATATTATGCTAAGTTAAATTACGAGAAAATCTACCTATTTTAGATAAATATGAACTAACTAAACTTCACATAACTAATTACTTTGCATAACAGATATTATGTAAATCTTTACATAATATCTGCATTTCGTTATTTAGGTAAAGTCTTGCGTACTCAAGTGGATTATCTATTGCCATTGCATTTAGCACATGGTCTGTCTACGCTGTAGTTTTCAACCCTTCTTCTGCTTTGTTACAGTCAATTCTAATATGTAACCGTCAAATGTAGTAATATCAATACTGTTGTGGTACATATTGTAACTTGCGTAAATAAAATTCATATCATCAACTCCTCGTATTTAATAATTTAAGCATATCTTTCAGTTCAATTACCTTTTCATTATTTGTTATTTGATATTATAGTTTTTCCTTTCCCTCATTTCTGCCCTTATCAGCACTTGTAATCATAAGGGAAAGGATATAAAATGATGTAATGAATGAAGTAGAATTGACTTGCTTAAATTTAGTATTTTCAAGGCTTGACGGTATTTTTTATGATAACCTATAACAATTATTAAATACTCTCAAATGAGAGGATTAACAATTTTTTTCGATTGCTGCATCAAAAAGCCTCGCCGTAGCCCGCTATGCCTACGTTTTTTTCTTTGCACTCGGAAAAACATTCTTCGTAACTTGTTCATTTAATTTATTTACAGTTCCTTAGTGAAAGCTGGAATATAAATTGTAGAGCCGTATATGAGACCCGTACGTACGGTTCAATGGGAGGGGCGAGAAATTTATTCTCCCTCTATCATATTGCGGAAAATGTGGAATTATGTGGAATGACATGATATACTGTTTATATTGATGTGAATGTTAGGCAAGAGTTTAGGAGTGCTTAAGGAATATGAAAGAATATATACTGACGAGCAGAAAGATTTGCCAATTAATCACGCCGCAGTTACGTTACC
>CANSYK010000060.1 GCA_947651225.1 uncultured bacterium
GTTTGGGAAGATTTCTATTCTCTGTGGTCTGCATTTCAATATTATAAACGGTTTCTTTTCCATCTTCTACATAGATATCCAAACGTACGCTTTTTGCATCCGCAGAAATATCTATTGTCTCCTGCGACTTTGGATATTCAATGCGGGATATCTTGATGCCAAGTATCCGTTCTAAAAAAGGTTTGCAAAATTTCGGATTTCTCATAATAACACTAAACATGAAATCATCCTTTATTTGCAGTTCCTCAAAAGCTTTCTCCATAATAATAAGTCCCCTTTTCTTTACCTCTATTATAATATGTGTCTGCGGGATTGACAAGGATAGATTTTTACCAATCCGTAAGTCCGTAAGTTAATTCTTTTCCCCATAATATCATCTTCCTTTTCTCCTTATTATCTTGATTCTTGTCCTTATAGAAAATTTTTTCGCTTCATTTGATGTTTCGCCATTGACAAAACTATTCATTATCTTATGCTCCTCTTTGGTGATAACAACCTTAACCGTATAATTAAATCCAGAGGATCTTCATTTATGAAGAAAATCCGTTAATGTCAGTCATGTATTCATTTACAATATCCCGTCCGCGTAATTTATATAATGCAAGCAAAGCATTAATTTTATCCTCATCCTGCAAATCCACATTCTGAATCAGTTCAGCCGAAAAACTTTTTATCCGCTTTTTCATTTTATCCAGTAATTCCGGAGTTATTATTTTCATTCCCTGTACCTGAGTTGCAAGAGAATCCAAAACAGATGATGGATGTATTATAACAGGTACACATTGATATCCATTTCCATATTCCGCTTTAAACCAGCGTTCAGAACCACCTAATTGATTACAGTAGTCTTTTGAAATAGTTTCACATATAGCACCACTTTTACATTCAATAACCAAATACTTATTATCTTCTATTGCCCATAAATTGTCTGGTCCTTTACCAGAAGTTGCCTTATCTGGACGGGATGAATCAAAGCCCAATATCTCACCTGCTTCCATCAATGCCCTCTCAAACTCGTTTGCATCCGGTGAAAAAGCCAGCATATCAAGGACTGAATTGATATGTATAATACATTCATTAGGATTATCACTAACATTAACAAAATATTCTTTTACACCTTTCGCTTGTTCCTTACTGTTTAATAATTTATCATATTGAATTCCCTCCATAGGCATAAGCACTCCTCCGTTGAGTTTTCTTGCCGACAGAAGTATTTGTTGAGCTTTTATCTTATCGTAAAAATTAGTATATTCTGCCTTTATCTGCATTAAGTAACCGCAATTTTTTTCATCTAGTTCATTGTTGGCCGCATTGCTAATTTCACCAGCAGCATTCTTCCACTGACAGCAGCATGCAAATTCAAAAGCTAATCTTAATGCCACTGTAGTATCACTAATACTCGAAACCGTTTCATAAACAATATTCGAAAGACGTTCTCTACTTTTCTGTATCCATTCAATTTGTCTATTCAATGAGAAATTTGCTAACGCAAATATCTCATCAATAGATGGCGTAGAGTTTTCCTGCATAAGCAAATCACACAACTCCTTGGAAAGCTGATACTGCTCCATTGTAGCCTTACTAAAAAACAATGATCCCTTATTTCGCAACAAAACATCTGCCAATTTACTTCCCATTAAAACAATACAGCATGAATCACTATTTGAGCGAACACCTCTGCCCATTCCTTGTTCTATTCTTTGCATTTGTTCCCGTAGCAACAGAGTACTTCCCGGATTTATGCTTTGTACATACTTATCATACTCACTCCGAAGTGGTGGCAAGCCATCAATCACAAGCAATCTACAGGCATCATCCGGTAAATCAATGCCATCATATCTATTAACTAATATTACAAGCCCCACATGCCTTTGTTTAAGTTCTTTTACTATCTTTTCAATATTTTCTTTATCAATTATATTTTTTTCTGTATCATCCCAGAATTTCCCTCGTTCTCTTGATGGTACTATAATCAAAACATTATATCGTTCAGACAACAATACTATTTTTTCTTTAATTTCATCATCTGTTATGTTGCTATTCAAATGCTGTGGAAAAAGAATAAGTCTATCACCTATATCATTTGCCTTATCAGGTGTAATAATATTGGTAACATCATCTTTTTTTAATCCTAATGCTGACACAAAAATACTATCATCCGCAAGAGTTGCACTCATATAGATTCTTCTTGTAGCATTATCAAAACTTTTTATCTTGGAAATAGGGATACCCTTAGGTGATATTTCTATTGATTGTGCAGTTACCGTACAATTACAAAGAGCAAAACAATCTGCAAGCAAAGGCAGATTAAAAAATACAAACTAATTGTCTTCTTCAGTATTCTCATACTGTCTCAAAAGTCGGTAAATCTCTGTTTGTTTATCCTGCCAAATCCAAAAAGGGAGCAGTGCATTCTTCTTTGGATCCTGCATTTCAACAATATTTATATATGCAGTTTCGTCATACGTTCTCCATGCATCAGCAAACAGATCTATTATTTGGGAATACAATTCATGTCTATAAGGTATGTGCAGAGAAAACTGGGACGTTATAGTATCCATACATGCATGAACATCATCAATCAAAATACTACCTATAGGATAATTAGGATTTGAATTACGCATTCCGAAGACGCTTCTACCATTAACTAATTTATGAATCGGAATTACCAGAATCGCTCTATTTTCTATGTAATTATAATCATCTTGATCTGAGACTGCAAGAATACCCAATTTCTTGGCTTCATTACAGACTTGTACTGCCAAATACTTGTCTGGAACAACATACACAGCTGGTCCTTTTCCCTCATTCAGACAACTTTGCAAAATCATCAATCCAACAACTGTTTTTCCACTTCCAGTATTCATTTTAATAACAGCATTCTTTTGCTCACGTTTTTCAAACCACTTTTTCCACACCTCAGATTGAACATCACGAGGATACTCATATTGCCTGTCTCTAGCAGGCAACGACATAAAAATCTCGCACGGATCAATAGCTTTACTCTTTGAAGTGCCACTTAATTTTGAAAGTAAATCCATCATTATAATTCCTCCTGTTTTTAACTCTGAAACTTTACTATAGCACCATAACTATAATAATGTTAATGACACAATGTTTCACATTGACCATTTCTTCAAATCAGTAAATTCTAAATAATTTCTGCCTTTTGAAAATCATCATTATAATGGCTCAGTAAAATAGATACAACCTTCACACTTCATCCATCGTCATAATAGTTCCCACATTCATTTTCGTTCTATTTTCTATTCAACATTTATATTTTTATATTATTATAAGCTTTTATCTAATTATTCACAATAAGAAAATTATAAATAATAGATCCTGCATTAAAATTCAATTTCTTATCAATATTCTTTGTTTAGTATCCGCATTTCCAATTAATAATCAGGCTGCTACAACTTTGTTATAACAGCCCTTTTTAACCTGAGTACTTATCAATTACAAAAGTTCATTAAGGAAATTCATACATTTAATCTTTTGCTGCATGTTTGCCTTGCCGTATACATTGAGAGTAAATGAAACATTTTTATGGCCAAGTATTTCTGATAACGATTTAATATCAAAATCAGAAATTTCAATAGCTCGCACTGCGAAAGTATGTCTTAATTCATGAAAACATATCTTAGGCATATCATATCGCTTTAAGAATCTCGTAAAATATTGACGATAGGTTCTTGGTTCTGTCGGCTTTCTCTTTCCTGTCAAATAATAATCATTGGGATTATCTGTATAATACTTCTTAATGACATTCACTAGTAATGAGGGGATAGGTATTATTCTTTCAGATGAAGTTGACTTGGGTGGTCCGATATGAACATATGATTGTTTCCTTTTCTTGTCATATATTCTTTGAACCGTCTTATTAACAGATATAGTCTTATCTGAAAGAGAAATGTCTTTCATCTGCAACCCACATAGCTCTCCAATGCGTAAACCAGTAAAAAGAGCAATCAGAATCCCGGTGGACTTACGATTCATATGCATATATATACACTGAATCAGCTTTTGCTCATCGTCTTTATTTAGAGAAATCACCCTATGTGATGAGTTATCCTTCGGATATTCAATCAACTCCCAATTAAGCAACGGAATTACTTTCTGCTTATAAGCATACTCCATAGCTAGTCGAAGGACCAAAATAATATCACGAACAGTTTTTACCGTCAAACCTCCTTTCTGATCTAATCTTCCTGAAGCATGTAAATACAAAATATATTTTTGTATTTCTGCTTCATCAATTTTGCCGATTTGCATCTTTCCAAAGTGCGGAATAAGATGATTTTCCGCAATTAAAGTGAAATTGGCATGCGTTGAGGGTGTAATCATAGGCGACTTTTCTTTGAGCCACTGATTAACCAGCGTTTTGAATTGACTTTTATCAGTCATATTGCATCACCTCCAAATTCATCATCGGAAATGTGCGAATTATGTGCAAGAACAAACCTCAAGTAACAGTCTAGGGGAGAGAGTACCGAAGTTGAGATTTCTGGAGTTTGAGGGGGAGTGGGTATGTGAAAAATTGTCCGATTTTACGGAAAGAGTTACACGCAAAAATACTAACAACGAAACTGAACTTCCTCTAACAATCTCATCTAAAGATGGATTAGTAGATCAAATTTCATATTTTAATAAAACTGTTGCAAGTAAAGATATGTCTGGTTACTATCTTTTGAAACGTGGAGAGTACGCATATAATAAGAGCTATTCTGTAGGATATAGCTTCGGTTCAATAAAACGTTTAGACCGATATGCAATGGGTGCTTTGTCAACACTATATATATGTTTTACATTGAAAAAACACAACACAGATTTTGTTAACACATATTTTGATTCATTAAAATGGTATCACGAAATACATATGATTTCTGCTGAAGGTGCAAGAAATCATGGATTACTTAATGTATCTACAGAAGCTTTTTTTGAAACCAAGCATTGGCTTCCTAAAAATATAGATGAACAGGAAAAAATAGCTAAGTTTTTCCAATTGCTTGAATACAGAATTGAAATTCAACAAAAACTATTAGATGCTCTCAAGTTGTATAAAAGAGGATTGTTATCGAAGCTTTTTCCACAAAAAGGTGAGAGTGTGCCACATTATCGGTTTACAGGGTTTATGGATGCTTGGGAACAGCGTAAGTTTGAGGATCTGGCAGATTACAAGAAGGGTCCATTCGGAAGTGCTATTACAAAAGACATGTTTGTTCCCAAGGGAAAAGACTCTGTTAAGGTATATGAACAACAAAATGCTATCAACAAAGATTGGTCATTAGAGAGGTATTTTTTACCTAAGGAATATGTACTTGCAAAGTTAAAATCTTTTGAAGTTTATGGCGGAGATATTATTGTTTCTTGTGCGGGAACGATTGGCGAAATCTATGAAATTCCCGAAAATGCGGATACAGGTGTTATAAATCAAGCATTGATGAGAGTTCGTGTGAATGAAGATATTGTAAATAAAAGCATGTTCATAATAGCATTTTCAAATATGATAGATGAATTTACAAGAACACATAGTAATGGTTCAGCTATCAAAAATATTCCTCCTTTTGCGGACTTAAAACCGATGCAAATTTTAATACCTTCTATGCCAGAACAGAAGAAAATAAGTGCTTATTTCTGCCACCTCGACCACCTCATCACCCTTCACCAGCAAAAGTATAGTAAGATGCAAAGCATCAAAAAATTTATGCTGCAAAATATGTTTGTTTAGATAGGATATTTTATTACAGCAGATAGTCATATAAACATCTGCTGTAATAAAGCCAATTTTTCTTTTTTGTAGGAATTATACTTTCTTTGATGAAGGGTAATGAGGTGATCAATTCTTTGAAAATACTTACCTAATTTGTCCTGTTCCTCAACAGATGGTAATGAAATCGGTGTTTCTGACAACTGAGTAATTGTATAATGCGCAATAGTTCCCACATGAGAAATACTTCCCAAATAACTTCTAAATGATGGAGATAAGAAAAATTCATATACAAAATATGAATTAAACCTTCCTTGATTTTTTATCCATAATAAATCTGCATCTTTTGTATAAAGCGGAGCGTTATCAGGCACAATATAAGGGTTTCCAACAGAACCACCTCCTGTAACAAGAATATCTCCTGCTTCCAACCTACCTGAAGCTGATGACAACTTTTCATATAATTCCTGAGAAATAAAAGCTTTATCGTTTTCAGTTCCATTTATTGCTGCCATCACATCACTTGACCTATAAAAAGGAACACCTTCTGTAGTCCATTCTTCCTTATGGACTCGTGACGCTGATTTCAGTTCTGTTATCTCTCCAAACTTACGCTGTTCCCAAGCATCCATAAACCCTGTAAACCGATAATGTGGCACACTCTCACCTTTTTGTGGAAAAAGCTTCGATAACAATCCTCTTTTATACAACTTGAGGGCTTTGACTAATTTCTTTTGAACCAAAATCTTTTTTTCAATTAAATTAAAAAGTTCCACAATTTTCTTTTGTTCACTTCTTGAAGGAAAATGTATTAGTGTTTTTCCTATATTTGCCTTACTTATGGAAGTCACTTTAATTCCTTGCATATAAGGATATAACTGTGAATGATAAGTATTTGAGTTAATATAATATCCCAAGAAAGATGCGGTAAAATCTCGATTCGGTCTGCATGGCATTGTATGTAATCCTGATACAACAGATTTATTATTATGGTTTATTATCTCTATTGCCTTTCCAACAGTATCATCTTCAGCAGTATCGGTAATTATAACATCACCTGTGCGAAGCACGTCACATCTCACCTTGCCTTCACTGTTATTTGAAACAAAGGGCATAATTTCATCATCAATATTTATCACATCTGTGTATCTAACCAATATATCTCCATAGTGAATATTTCGGATATTACCAGTTTCAGATAATTCTGCTCTAGATAAGGTATTATTTGAAAGGAAGGTGAATAAATCTGAAAATAACTCAAAATCCCACTCCCCCTCAAACTCCGGAAATCTCAACTTCGGTACTCTCTCCCCTAGACTGTTACTTGAGGACACATTTGCCATAAAAATTACACCTCCTCGCTAAAAGGAAATTTCAGTCCAAGCTCATCAAAATAAGGCTTCAACTGTGCATCAACTTCGTTCATTTCTTTTCGTAATGCTATTATCTGATCTGCTACTTCATCCAAATCAATCTCCGGTTCCGGTTCAAATGTATCAACATATCTCGGAATATTGAGATTGTATCCGTTCTCTTCTATCTCTTCCATTGTCGCTACATGCGCGAATTTATCTATGTCCTTTCGCTCTGCATAGGCATTAAGAATTTTCTCAATATGCTTTTCCTCTAGCGTGTTTTGATTCTTTCCTGAAGAAAACTCCTTTGAAGCATCAATGAAAAGAATATTGCCAGAATTACCATTTCGTTTTGATTTCAGTACAAGAAGGCATACAGGAATTGATGTACCATGAAACAGGTTCGCTGGCAAACCAATGACTGCATCCAGTCGATTCAAATCTCTTATGATATACTTACGAATCTGCTCCTCTGCACTTCCTCTGAAAAGAACACCATGTGGAAGAAGTACCGCTATTCTCCCATCCTCCTCGTCCATGTGATAAATCATATGCTCCAAAAAAGCAAAATCGGCATGGGATTTTGGTGCAAGTTTACCCGCACCGGAATACCTTGGATCATCTTCAAAGGACTTGTCAGCAGACCATTTCAAAGAATATGGCGGATTACATACCTGAACCGTCATTTTTACATCACCATATTTATCATCCTTAAGGGTATCGCCCTTGTAGATATCAAATTTCTGATACTCTACTCCATGCATAAGCATATTCATTCTTGCTAAGTTATATGTAGAAGCATTGTTTTCCTGCCCATAAAAATGTCCTACCCTTCCAGTTGTAAGGTGTTTCTGTACCTCCAAAAGCATGGAAGCAGAGCCACATGTACAGTCTCCTACGGTCTTTGCTTCATCAAGTCCAAATGATGCAAGTGTAGCACACAATTTACTTGGACCAGTGGGTGTGAAAAACTCTCCACCTTTCTTTCCTGCATCAGACGCAAAAAGACCAATTAGAATCATGTAGGCTGTACCAAGAACATCAAATTGGGAATCCTCAAGCATAAAATCAATTTCATTTATTCTTGACATCACTTTACTGATAAGCTCTGTTCTTTCCGATACCGCATCCCCCAAATCCGGATCTTGTAACTTCATATCATTGAAGAGTCCTGAAAAGTCAGATTCTGAACGCTGTCCCATCGTTGAACCTGTAACATCGTTAATTGCTCTTTCTAAATCCTCAACGGAAAATTTATCATCGTCATTTTCTGGTTTCTCTATTCTTCCGATAAAATTTTTGAATAGATATTCCGGCTTTATAATATATCCAAGAGCCTCTATAGACCACTGTTCTATCATTTCCCTGAGATCATTATTATTGTATGCTTCTTCATACTGAATACCATCATTTTTTAACAGTTCATTATTCATATAATTCTCTGTTCGTTCAGAAAGGTATCTGTAGAAAATAATTCCAAGTATGTAGTTCTTGAATTTTGAGGCGTCCATATTGCCTCTCAAATCATTTGCGATTGCCCACAGTTTCTGCGAAAGTTCGTTCGCCTGCTTCTGATATAATCCAGTGTCAGCCATTTCCTATTCTCCCTCTGCTTTGTATTTCTTGTACAATGCTTCAACATATGCCTTTAGTCTTCTGATAAGGTTTGTGGTTTGAATAAGACCGAGTTTTTTATAACTAATATAACAGAAAATAAATAACTCATAGTTTGGAAAGTGTGTTATAATATCATTATATAAGATAAGAATACGGGGTATATTGATATGGCAAATCACACTTATAAAATAATATTAGATGAAGGAGACCATGAATACTTATTGTCCCTTTCTAAAAATAGGACTATCCAGGCACAGGTATGTTTAAGAGCAAAAATACTGTTACAAAAAGAAGCCGGAAAATCTGACCAGTATATTGCAGACGGACTCTGTATTGATGTAAATACGGTCAGGCTTTGCATAAACAAATATCTGGAAGGCGGAATTGACCAGGCTCTGTTTGACAGACAGCGCAAAGGACGTCCCGCTGAAATTACATCAGACGCAATTGCCTGGATCATTGATATTGCATGCCAGCGTCCATTTGCCCTGGGGTATTCACAGGAACTGTGGACAATGAAAAGCCTTCATAAACATATTCAGGAGCATGCCAGGGAGGCTGGTTTTCCACGTCTTGAAACTGTTTCCAAAACGAGAATTCAGCAGATACTTAAAGAACAGGAGATTAAGCCGTTTAAAATAAAATACTATTGTGAAAAACGTGACCCGGACTTTGAAACCAAAATGCATAATGTCCTGCTTGTATACAAACAGGTTGAATTGCAATTTGATGAAAACGGAAACGTAATTGTTCCGGAAGAAAAACCAATGGTGCATACTTTATCCTGTGATGAAAAACCGGGCATCCAGGCAATCAGCACAACAGGAAACGACCTGCGTCCCCGGCCTGGCAATGGTGAAATGTGGCGTGATTACGAATACAAACGGTTAGGCACAGTTTCACTGCTGGCAGCAATAGACCTGCTTACAGGTGAGGCGTTCCCTCTGGTTAGGGATTCGCACAAAAGTGAAGATTTCATTGACCTTCTGAAAATGCTGGATGCAAAATATCCAGAAGGTGATATAATCCGCATTGTTTTGGATAACCACTCAATCCACAGGTCAAAGAAAACGCAGGATTACCTTGCCACATTGCCGGAAGGACGTTTTGAATTTATATTTACCCCAACACATGGGTCCTGGTTAAATGTGATCGAAGGTTTTTTCAGTAAAATGACAAAGCAAATGTTACGTGGAATACGTGTTAATTCCAAAGAGGAACTCGTACAGAGAATTTACATGTATTTTGATGAAATTAATGCTGATCCGATTGTATATCATTGGACATATAAAATGGATGAAATTAAACTGTCATAAAATTACACTGAAACTATGAGTTATTTTATGAACGATATACTAATCTCCACCCTTATCCGTTCATCCGTTAGATTGCCGCTAAACGTATACTCCGAAAACATTTCCGTTACCAATTCTGGCTTCAAATCATTTTCATATGCAAACTCTTCAATATCTGCCTGCATCGATTCTTTTTCAAACTGCTCATAAGCAGCCATAATGTCCACATCTGACGAAAGTTCAAAAAATCTCGTCTGAATAAATGCTTTCATCATATCACTCTTATATCGCATGGATTCGTTATCCGAACGCTCAATTTCACGAATAATAAGGTCAATATCCTTCTGCTTCTGCTTGTCCTCATCGCTCTTGTTGCTGTTTTTAGCACTTTTTAATAAATTCAATATATACACTACATTGATTCGGTCTGTTCTAACAAGCTCAATGTCAAAATCCACATCGACAGGAACTTTTACCGTTTCGGTTCCATTCCCCTTTATCTGGTCATAATAGTACAAATACCAACTCTTATAACCTTCGTACTCATTTTCTCCTAACACTACAGCCAAATCATCCCATTCAAATTTTGAGAATGTCTTTAGTGTAGCAAGCGTATGTGTCATGGTACGAAAAGCAATAATAAAAGCCCTAATATCGTCTTCGCTTTGCAATTGTCCCGCATCCTCTACCGTCGGTGCTATTTTTCTAAGGATTGGAATCTGATTTACCCATTGATTCACATAGTATTCATAACTTTGCAACAGGTATTCGTTCGGATCACCATCTCCTGAAAATAACTTCAAAGCATCATCCTGCCACTTTTTGATGTTACGATATGATACTATTTGCCCAAACTGCTTCGTTTTTTTATAAACCCTATTCGTTCTGCTATATGCCTGCACCAACGTATGCCGTATAAGATTCTTATCAAGATACAAGGTATTAAGTGGCTTTGCATCAAATCCGGTTAAAAACATATTTACTACAAGAAGGATATCAACCTGTGGCAAATCCTTCTGTTTCATCCGTTTGGCTATATCTTTCCTATATGAATCAAATGTATCTGCCGAAAACGCTGTTCCGTACATCTTATTATAATCATCTATACAGCGGGAAAGAAGTTCCTGCGAATGTTCGTCAACCCCTTCATCCATATCCTCATTTGCTTGATAGGAAAATATAGCCGCTACTCTAAGCTTCTTACTTTCCTCTTTATCAGCATTCAACCGTTGGAATTCATCATAATATTTACCAAGTGTTTTTATATTATCAACTGCAAAAAGTGCTGTATATAAGTTGCTCTGCAAATGTACATGCTGTTCATGATGTTCCATTATATGATTTGCGATTTTTGCAATTCTTTCATCATCATGGTACAACTCATTAATATCTATCCCATGAATACGACAATATTCCGGATCATCCAAATTCTCTGGATCAATTCCTTTTGTTGCCACATTATGTGCAAAAATAGTTCGCTGATATTCCACCGAAAATCTCAGTACATTACCATCAGCGATAGCATCCTTAATCATATATTTATGCAGACAGGGATTTAATTTCCCAGCATGAAAAACATCTGCTGTTGTTCTTCCATCAGAACCTTTATTTGCTTCAAAAATAGGAGTTCCTGTAAAGCCAATATAATTCGCATTTTCAAAATGCTTCTTAATATCTCCATGCATCTTTCCGAATTGTGATCTATGACATTCATCAATAATATAGACAACTTTCTTGTCTCGATATGTATCCATCAGCTCAGCATATTTTTGATTTTTAACTGCATTGGCCATCTTCTGAATCGTGGTAACAAGAAGTTTTCTATCATTCTGCTTTAACTGCTTTACAAGAACATAAGTACTATCTGAACTGTCAACACAATCTTTTTCAAAAGAATTGTACTCATCAACCGTCTGGTCATCCAAGTCTTTCCGGTCTATCAAAAATATGACTTTATCTATTCTCGGCTCATCTCTGAGAAGCTGTGCAAGCTTAAAACTTGTAAGAGTTTTTCCTGAGCCTGTACATGCAAAGACAAATCCATTTTGATTGGATTCAAGAACACGTTTCTTTGCCTCTTTAACAGCAAATATCTGATATGGCCGCATAACCATAAGGATTGGCTCAGATGTTTTGATAACCATATATTTATCAATCATTTCTGTTAATGCTGTCTTTCTGAAAAACTCCGTAGTAAAATCATTCAGAGCATTTATTCTCATATTCTTTTCATCAGTCCAAAAGAATACAAGACTTTTGAGAATCGAATTATAATTTCCATCCACCATCTCGTTTTCATTACAAAAATATTTTGTCTGTACGGAATTTGAAACCACAAAAATCTGTAAAAAACGAAATAAACCTTTATATGAGAATTTTCTATACCTATTAATCTGATTGATTGCTTCGTTAATTTCAACTCCCGGTCTCTTAAGTTCAATTTGTACAGTAGGAAGACCATTGATAAGCACAGTAACATCATAACGATTCTTATATTCAACATCGTCTTTATGTTCTTTATCCATAGTAATCTGGCGAGCCACTTGATAACTATTTCTTGTGGTATCTGATGAAAAGAAATCCAAGTATACAGTCTCATCGTTATCCAACGTAAGAATATATTTATCTCGCATAAATTTTGCCGATTCATACACCGTCTTATTTTCAACAAAAGTTAATACACGAGAAAATTCCTTCTTGGAAAATTCAGCTTTTCCCTTTTTTTCAATTAACTTATCTTTATTAAATAATGCTAACTGGTTTTTGAAATTTTCTAAAACATCATCATAATTTTTTAATTCCGTATATTCATAGCCAATGCTCTCAAGTCGGTCTATGAATAAATTCTCTACTTCATATTCGGAAATTCGCCCCATTTCCAGCCTCCTAACCAACAAATTATCTTTCTATCTCATTTTCCATTTTACCCCTGCCCTGCCAGACACCCCATTTAATTTTAACTGGCATTTCTGACCTACTGTCGTAGTCTTTTTCCCCGCTTCCAGCTTTGGCTTTGGTTTCGCCTCTGCTGATATGCCGGGCAGCAAAAACATGAGTGCCACAGCAAAGAGAAGTATCATTCTGCTTTTTCCATTCATAAGCGTGTTCCTCCTTGTAGATAATCGGTTTACTGAAACAATAAAAATCGCATGCACATCTTTATTGTCATAAATTATACCGTGCTCTATTTCAGAAGTCAGCCTGTTATTGGAAAAAAGTTTTTCGCTCCCTGCACCTGTTTTTACCTGTCTGTTTTGCTGCCGTAAATCTTCCCCCACCCCGAAAGCTTTGCCTCCTTTTCACTCCCAAAGGTTTCGCCAGATACGCATTTTGTGTCACAAAATGCTACTGGTTAGGGACATACTCCCTAAAACCCTGATAATATACCGATAAATAGCGTAAAATATGAAATCTACATCATCCCTACATCATTTTGGGCATTGTCTATATCATTACTACATCAAAATTTCTGTAATCTACACCATTTCTATACCGCTAAAAAATGCCTACCAAAAGAAACTATATCATTTCTACACCGTTCCTATATCGTTTTTTCAGTTTCTATATCATTTCTACATCACTGAAAATTCCTCTGCCTGCATAAACTATATCATTACTACATCATTTTTCCGTTTTCTACATCATTGCTATATCAAAAAACCAAATTCTATATCATTTCTATATTGCTCTGAAAATTTGTAAAGCACCTAGTGTTGGGGTGGTCTAAAAGCCAAAAAAAATCAGCACCACCCGTCTAATGGGTGGTTTGCTCTGCGGCTATAAGCCTTTGTTATCGGCCAGCGTCTAAAGGTGCTAGCTTTCACTTCGTTCAAGCTATCTTGCCTTTGCCGCTTTTGCTTACCCCTGAAAGGGATATTTGTACTACTTGCTACCCTTAAAAGGGTTCTCGTACTCACTTACGCTTAATTTGTCCATTGCTATGTCATGCGTTTCCTGTTCCTGTATATATTTCTTTATTGTTGCTTCATTTAAGCCTACTGTACTTACATAATAACCTTCTGCCCAGAAATGACGGTTTCCAAATTTGTACTTTAAATTTGCATGTTTATCAAAAATCATCAATGCACTCTTTCCTTTTAAGTACCCCATAAAACTGGAGACGCTTAATTTAGGCGGTATACTTACCAGCATATGTATATGGTCTGGCATTAAATGACCTTCTATTATTTCTACACCTTTATAACCACACAACTGTTTCAAAATATCACGAATGCTTTCTTTGTATTGATTTTAAATTACTTTTCGCCTATACTTAGGTGTGAACAAAATATGGTATTTACACATCCATTTTGTGTGGGACAGACTGTTTGCTTTTTTAGCCATTAAAATCACCTTTCCTTTCGTTATAAGATAGCTTGAACAACTACATTATAATGGAAAGGTGATTTTCTTGTATAACAGCTTATCTTCCACCCGCATAGCAGGTGGTTTTTTGTTTCCCACGGCTTCGTTTCTCTTTTGAGAAACTCCGCTCGTAGTCAACAGACTAAAGTCCATAAGAAGATAAAAAGACAGAAATTCACAAATCTAGAATCTTTGTCTTTTTAATAATGTCTTATTTCGAATACGCCCACATCTATACTGGTTGCAATTCTTTTTCTAACTCAAACACTTGTTCAATGGCAAGTCCAGAATATAACGCAATTTCTTCTGAAGACAATTTTCCTGCCTCTATCATCCTCAATGCAGATTGTCTTTTTTCCTGCTCTACACCCTGCTCATATTTTTCCTGATAATTCATCTGCAAAGTCATATAATCCAACCTCCATTTCTCATTCTTTCTGACAGACTGCACCGCCTCGTCCAATTCTCTGGTAAAGTCATCCTCCGGCTCTTTACCATCAATAAAGTCAAGTAGCTTTTTCATTTCCGTTGTAACATCATCCATTGTCCCTTTGGTATTTAAAATAATCTTCGTTGTATCATCACCAAGACCTAACTCTGGATTCTGGATACAGCGATTCTCAAAGGTATAGATATGTCTCCCTTCCCCAAACAGATCAAAGGTACATACAAAAATAACAAAACTCCGTTTCAAGTCTTTGTAATTATCCCCTTTTTCTAAAATATTCAAGTCTATCATTCCTTGATAATATCTTGTTCTTTTGGGAAGATTTCTATTCTCTGTTGTCTGCATTTCAATATTATAAACGGTTTCTTTTCCATCCTCCACATAAATATCCAAGCGTACGCTCTTGGCATCTGCAGAAATATCTATTGTCTCCTGCGACTTCGGATATTCAATACGGGATATTTTGATTCCAAGTATCCGCTCTAAAAAAGGTTTGCAAAACTTCGGATTTCTCATAATAACGCTAAACATAAAATCATCTTTGATTTGCAGTTCCTCAAAAGCTTTCTCCATAATGATGCTCCTTTTTTCTTTACCTTTATTATAATATGTGTCCGTGTGTTTGACAAGGACTGATTTTTACCAGTCCACATAACTAAAATCAATGCTTTAAACTTGTTTTTCATTACAAGCTGGATATTTTATGTATCGTATCTGCCTCTCCAATAAAAGTTCTCTCTTATGTCTGCTTTTCCAACCCATATATGACTTACAGTAACTAATTATTTGTGGCTTCATTTCTTGTGAAATCAAATTTATTGCATTACCAATAGAGTCTACCAATTTTTTTACTTCCTCATCTTTTAACCTTTGCCCTTTTAGTGATTCAATATCATATCTTAATCGAGAAATTTCTTCTTCCATTCTTTTTATATCCTCAGCAGAAGTCAGTGTTGCCACATCTTTGGCATAACAAATACGTTGCTGCAATAATGAAATCATTTCTTCCCCATTTTGTATTATTTGTTCGTTGCGTTGTTGCTTCTCCATTTTATCAACATAAGTGCTACAATCATACAGCATCTCCAAATAAATGTTCTCCATTTTATAATACAAGTCCCTATCAGCAATCATGTTTTCTCTATCATAACAGGGATTAAAATCACATCCTTCACATTTTTGAAAACCATCTGCAATATCGCTCAACAAATCAAACTTTACCTGTACATTGAGAATTCTCTCTCTGGAATTCTGTAATATCCTCTTGCAGTCCCTTGTATCCATATTGTTCAGCCCATTAATTGCTTTATAAATAATATCAGTATTAAAACTTTGACACACCTTGATCAATACATTTTTTTCTTCCTTCAAATTTTCATCATATTCTTGTGCCAGCATTTCATTTTTATCTATTTTTCTATCTTCAGCAGAAGATTTCCATGCTAGGCAGATTCCTACAAACGCAATTACAACTGATAAATATGTTCCCCAAAAATCTAGCCAGTCTTGATTTCCCAATCCACTTGCTGTCAATGTCCAGCCAAATTCATTATAAACAACGTCCGTAATATATATTCCGATGTTAAGTAACAGTGGAAATACAACAAAAAATATAATAATACACAATATCCAATATTTTTTAATATAAGTTTTTATTTTGTTCATCCATGCTTTCATATCAAGTACACTCTCCCAATATAGTTCTAATCGCAAAAAAATTATTTATCTACAATCCACTAATCCGCATCACATAATTCATCTAGCAATTCACTATATTTTACATATGTTTCGTGTACTAATAATTCATATTTCTCATTCTCTAATTCAATTATATTTAGTGTACCTTCTTCATTAAATTTGTCTTTATCAAATCCAATAAATGTGTAAATTGCTTGTGGTTCATCTTTTGTTTTGTCCAAGACATACTGAATTAAAGCATCCCTTTTTTCATCATCAGTTTCTGTATTATTCAAACTATCAAAAACGATGGGATATTTTATTGCATCGGGATTAAATTTACTTCTAAGTCTAATTAGCAATAAATACCATATGACAGTGGCTATATTCTTATTACTTCCACTTGCTTTAAATTCACTCATAACACTTTTGATTTTATCCATATCAATTTCATTCATTCCAAATGTAGCAACATCTGCAGAAAGCCATGCCTTATAGTTGTCATTAACAATACTTTTCTTTTGGCTATATTGTTTTATTTCTTTCTTAATTTCTTTTAATTCAAGCTCTTTTTTCTGAATAACTCCTCCGTTTTCAGTCAATTCCTCTATAACACTATCCCTGATTTCACAAAAACCTTTATATCGTAAAGCATCATCAATTTGTTTGTTATTTATATGCATTGCTTCTTGATAATCTTCCATCTTCTTTAAAAGAATTTTATATTGTTCTTCTTCTTTTTCTATCGACAACTTAGCCTCTACAATATGTACCTGAAGCTGATTTTTTACGCTTATTAAGTCTTCTCTCAATACTAATTTCTTGCTTCTTTGTCTTATTGTTGTTTCAATAATCGACCCACACTCAGGACATATATGCTTATTTAACTTTTTCAATTTATTATTTGTATTATTTTCTTCAGATTCGATTTGATCAAATATCGTTTCCATATCAATCAAATCATTTCTCAAACTTAATAAATTATTTTTACTTTTCTTAAGTCTCAGCAGTATTCCTTCATACTCTTCTTTTTTCAATTGCATCTCATTATGCAAAGATTCTTCATCCAGAGCAATACATCCCCCTCCCATTCTTTCCTCTATATTATTTTTCATTTCTTCAAGTAATGCATTACGCTTTTTGAAAGAGGAAATTTCAGAATCAATTTCTTCTTTCCTCTTAACTAGACTATAATATTCTTCATCATACACTCCAAGATGATAATATAAAATTCTTTTGTAATCCATTTTTCCTCTTTAGTCTCTCTGTTATTTTCCAGTGCATCAAAATACATCTCTAATGCATCCATGACAACCTGATTTTTTGATTTGCCATCAGTTAACTGTCTGTCTTCAAATTTTTGCAACATTTGTACATGCTGCCTCTTCTTAAAAGAAAATCGTAACGTAAACGCACGGAACAAATCCCCGCTTGCCATTCCAATCCCTCCTTGACCAATTTTAGTGTTGTAAAGTGTTTCATTGCAAAAAATAATAGGACTAAATCATCTGCAACCCCTTGATTTTACTGGGTTTCTTCTGACTTGCCCCTATTATAACACGGTCATCGTGCAAACGGATTTTCTTCACTCCCGTCTTTTTCACGCCACGAAGCATCTCTGCTGTCAGATAACTCTTGGTAATCTGAAACATCCTTGCATCCGGCATGATACCATAAAGCTTTGATGTGTACTCCCGCAAATCTTCCACCAGAAAATCCGGCAGTGTAATAATGCGGTTGCTTTTCGGTGTCTTCGGTGTGGTAATCACATCCCTGCCTTTAATCCGCTGATAGGATTTGGAAATGGAAATCGTCTTTTGTTCCCAATTGATGTCATTATAAGTTAATGCCATTAATTCTCCGATTCTTGCGCCCGTCCAGTACAATAGCTGAAATGCCATATAAGATACGAGCTTGTCCCGTACTCCCTCAAGAAACTGCAGATATTCATCCTTTGTCCAGAAATCCATTTCCTCCGCTCTGCTCTTTCCGATGCTCCCTGCCTTCTTGCATGGGCTGCCCTGCAAATCGTAATACCTCTCCGCATAGTTGAAAATGGCAGATAACTGATTGTTAATGGTCTTTAAGTACGTTTCTGAATATCCCTTTTTCAGCAGTTCATTCTGCCACTTCCGGATATCTGCCGCCTTAATCTCGTTAATGGCATGATTTCCAAAGTAAGGAAGAATTTTCAAATCAATAATATACCGCTTGGTGCGTACCGTATTTTCCTTTAACCTCGCTTCCATATCCTCCAGGTAAATCTCCACAAATTTATCAAACCGCATCTCCAGATTGCTCTCCTGCTGCTGCAAAAAATCCCTTGCCCAAGCCTCCGCTTCTGATTTGGTGCGGAAACCACGCTTAAACTTTTTCTTCCGGTTGCCCTGCCAGTCCGTATAATAAAACTGGCACAGCCATTTTCCTGTTTTCTTATCCTTACTTAAATTCATTTGCTCTCCTTTCCTGCCGTTCCACTGCCAACTACCCCTCTGTCAGTCCGGCATAATGAATTCCTGCTTTCAATTTCCTTTCCCATTAATCCGCTTGTCTGCTGCCGGCATGACAATGCACTGCTTCCAGCATTTCATCCGTAATTTCCATACCGTAAAATTTCTCAAGGAAAAATTGTGTCGGCACTTTGCCGGGAATGACAATCTTGTCCATCCTCTCCAACTCATCATTGAGTTTCGCCACCAGTTCATAGCAGTACGACTTTGACATTCCAAGCAGCCCCTGTACTTCCGATACCGACAAAAACATCTGGCTGGTTTTCCCCATAAGCTCCCCCTTTCTACGCAAAAGATACTTTTGTATCTTTTGTTGCATCTGATATAATAGAAGATACATTTGTGTCCTGTCAATAGGATATTGAAAATTTTTTCATTTTATCTTTTACCTTCCGTTTCCTGTTCCCATTTCCATATGAAAAATCCTGCTTTATCACACCTTTTCCATCTGTCTAACTGCCTTTTTTCTGCCCGTTTCCTCATTTTTTGCTTTCATTTAAAAATTTCAAATTTAGCACTTGACAAAACACAATAATTTGGTATTCTATAGTGATACAATTTTAAAGTTGTATGGGTGGCATGGGCGAGAAGGAGAAAGAAGAAATGTATGAATATGTTAAAAAATCCGAATATGCACCTGTTAAAAAAGAACTTGAGAGAATTATCAAATGTGTTCAAATCGAGATGAGAGAAAAATATGATTTGACATTTCAGTTTCAATTAATTGGAAGCGGACGAAGGCATCTCGTAACCCGAATTTGTGATGGAAATAGCGGTTATGACTTTGATTATAACTTAATTATCTCGCACCCCGGAAACGGATATTTCTATAAAGCAGACATTTTAAAACGGGATTTTATAACCGCTTTCAAGAACGCTTTACAAGGAACATCGTACTCATTTCCAAAGGATTCGACCTCCGCCATTACCATAAAGGTAGTTGACAAAAATCATAAAAGAATACGCCATAGTTGCGACTTTGCAATTATTTATTATGATACTTTTGAGGAAAATGACGGCTATTTTTATTTGATGAATAACAAGAAACAAAATAAATATGAGTTTGCTTTTCGGTCATTAAATTGTGACACAGAAGAAAAGGTAGATGATATTTGTGCCGAAAATAACGGATGGAATGATATAAGGGAAGAGTATATAAAATTGAAAAATATCAATGAGAGAACAGACAAGCATTCATTTTCTCTTTACATTGAAGCAGTCAATAATGTGTATAATCAAATGTTTTACCAGTAAGCTACCGTTAAAAGGAGATTTTTTGCCCTTATCCGTCATTTTTGTGTTTTCATTCCTCTCTGCCTGTGTTACAATACAAATGTATCTGTCAAATATATTTATTGGAGGAATTCTAATGACCGTTGGAGAAAAAATACGGACTTACCGCAAGATGCGTGGCATCTCTCAAAAGATGCTGGGACAACTGGCAGGCGGCATAAATGAAGTAACCATAAGGAAATATGAAGCAGGCGACCGCAACCCGAAACCGGACCAGCTTCTGAAAATAGCTGACGCTCTCGGCATCAGTATCAACATTTTTATGGATTTTGACATTGAAACGGTATCGGATGTGCTGTCCTTAATTTTCAAGATGGATGAGCAGTTGGACATAGAATTTACAGGTAAAAAGAACAAGAAGGGGGAGTATGCTCCGGATTCCATTTCCCTGAAATTCAATAATCCGGCAATCAATGACCGACTTGCAAAATGGGCAAGAACAAGGGACTTGGTTCAGAAAACAGTGGACGCAAGAGATGAATTTGAGACAGAGGAAGATTACCAGAATGAGGTTGCTGACATGCGGGAAACGGCAGATGAAATAAAACAGCATTTGATGGATAGTAGTGTCGTTGTGAAAAAGGGAACGGAAGGGATTGTTGTGAAAATGTCAAACAAATAAAGGAGGTCTAATATGCTATTTTCTGAATTACACAAAATAACTCTACAAGGTGATGAAGATTGGTTTAATCCAATCCTCACAAAGGATACTTGTCTATTTATTGATCCTTTTTCCGTTTTCAAATCATCTGACACATTATTTGAAAACAGTTATGCGGAAATGATGTATTTTTTTCAACAAGTTTTTGAACTAATAGCACATGCTGGCGGAAATGTATCCAATCTTAGTTATAAAAAAGCTGAAGGTATGCTACTTTTTCCAGAGGTCAATGCATTATGTCTGGGATATTCAAAATCTCGCAGAGGTTCTGGATCTGGACCAGAATGGGCAAAAATACTAGCATCAAATATAAATTCCATTATTGCACAGGGCATTACCAATATTACACACTTTGAGGAATTAGGTATTTTTTGCGAAGGAATCGGACCAGATAGATTAAGTGATATGACGGCAAATCTTCTCAAATCACGTCTTATAACATATACCCAACGTATTTGTCATGAATATAATATTCCTATGACAAAAAAGAGACTTCAAAACAGTACTTTTGATTATCAATTTAAGTGTTGGAACAGCAAAGAGGTCCTTCTCCCCACTAATCCATACAAAAATAATTCTCCTATTTTGCTAGTTCCCAAAGATTTTTTGAATCTGCTTCTCGAAATAAATTCAATTATGAAGTTGACAAAAATCTTGACAAACATTCCATTTCACAAATTGCTATTGAGCATTATGATCTTGTAAAAGAATATATCAATATTGTGGAAAAACGAAAAGCCAATACATTTGGCGAACTTATGAAAAAAACGTTACGCTACACATGGTATGAACTATCAAAAGGCATTGTGGAAAATAACAAATTTACTTTTTCAAATATAACAAATGAAAAAGAATTTTTTGATAAAATTTTAGATTTTGCAGATTATTATAGGGAATTTATTGAACTTCGCTCGGGCTATAAGCTCTTATGGAATGAAACCAAAACTCTTCCTCGTAGTGAGGAAGATGTCCAACTGCTTTTTAAGGGTATATTAGATGAGCACTGTCGTGCAAATAATATTGACTTTACTCGAGAAGTAAATCAAGCTATGGGACCTGTAGACTTTCGTTTTAGTTCTGGATATACAAACCGAGTGCTATTAGAAGCTAAACTTGCTAAAAACACCAAGTTTTGGAATGGATTAAAAAAACAACTACCCAAATACCTTCAAATTGATAAATGTAGATACGGAATTTTTCTTGTTATTGCCTTTACAGATAAAGACATAGAAAGAATTGACTCCTTACAAGATATTGCAAATGAAACCTCGAAATTCTACAGTGTTACAATCAAAACAATAGTAGTAGATGCCCGCATAGAAAACAAATTATCCGCTTCTAAATTATAAGTTTTAGAAGCAAAATAGAATCACTCCCAAAAAACAAACGCTACACCCCCTATAAACACTGGGCTGTAGCGTTTCCCCTGTCTATTCGAACTCAATTGTATCATATATGACAGAAATATTTAATACAATATCAATAGCTTTTATAGCAATGATTATTGGAGCATACGCAATATTTCAGGCATTGTTAAATGATGACTTAGTTTATGAAATGCATTATTATAACAATGGAGACAATAGTTTACTAACAGAAACAAATCACGAATTTTTAGGACTATTAATCCTATATTTGACTAGCATCATTACAAATATTTTAATTTTATTGACTTTGAAAATTTTACCCCCAAACTTTTTACTTTTCAAGAGTTACAATTTAAATATAACTATATCCACAATCCTTGCATTTATATATATTGCATTTCATTTAAGAATATTTTTAGAAATAAGAAATTTTGCAGTAAATTTATACCGTATTTTCGAAGCTCACAATCTGATATCTATTTTAAAAAAAGAAAATCAAGATGACAACAAAAATATCTGACACGAAAGAAGAATCCCCCAAACTGTACTACAATACAATTTGGGGGATAGGGTGTTTGAATTTAAGTGTTTAAGTTACATCAATAAAATTTTCCTTAAAACTACTTAAGAACTATGTCCAAATTTCCGGAAGCCAGTCAAGGTAGCCTATTTATTTTCGCTTGTTATTCCTATCTATATAGGTAAGCAGTGCAATCAGGAAATTACCACCTAAAAATAATAGGTTTAAAATCTGGTATGTCTCCATTTGCACCACATCCCTTCTTCTTCAAGTTAGGGAGGCTTACCATCTTACCAACACAGTTACTCCATGGCTGGCTTATATCATATCTTCCCTTTTTCGACAATACCCCTTTTTGTAGTTTGTGGCTATTGCTCCCTATGCGGTAAAATATCATATCCACATAACCGCCTACTTTGTAATTGTCCGGCTCTGATACTGCAAACTCTACTGTCTTGCCTTTATCCTGCTTTGTGCTGTCAATCAGTACTCCATTTCTGTCCGCATATAATTTATTCAATACCGCTTACCTCCCTCTCTTGATGTGATATTGACAGACACTTACAATGATTATATAGACGATGGTAACTCATTATTGTGGGAACTCTTAAAAAGTTTGTCAGAATACGATAGCAGAAGATAACCGTTATAAATGTCGGCATATGAATTCCAGTTGTTATTACCGACTTTCTTAAGTATACGGTTAATCTCCAGTTTCAGATTTTGAATAAAGGAAGAACATATCAGGCGTTCCGCTACCACTTCTGTTCAAGGCACATGCCTGATTTTCCAGCTGCTGCGCCAGATTTTCCAGCCGCAGCCACCGCTACGCCGTCGAAAATCTTCCTCGCATCTGAAAAATCAGCCCACTAAAATTGATTATAAATAAACTCCGGGGCAGTTGAAAAATCGGCATAAAGCAAATACAAAAAAATAGCCATCATCATAACCCAAAGCTTTAAAGCATACCAAAAAATTTCCAACTTATCATTTTGCCTGCTTTTTATAAAATTGATAAACTTTATCATCTAAATATACCCAGCCTTTCCATCCCAAGTGCATAATATCCTTTAAAAAATACTCCTCATATTCCTTATTTGAAAAATCCGCCATTTCTACCTGATATTCCGAACAAATCGAGCGAATATTTTCATAATATATTTCCCTGTCCTCCCTGGAAAACCCTGTCCAGTCATACCAGCGGCCATTTACCGGTATACTCACAATTAATGGCTCAATCCCTGTTTCCCTGCATACATTCAGAAATAACCGCAAATCATTATATTCCGGCGAAATGGAATAATTTGCCTCAATAGAAGAATCCTTATACGCTTCCAAATTATCTTTAATATAAGTATCAAAATATTCATCATAAATATAAAATTCATTATTTGTACATGCCTGCTTTCCGGCCAGTTCTGCTTCTTGCAGCAATCTATCAAAATCAATATTCTCTATAATGCACTTTGAACTGTCATTTTGATTTTCTGTAATATTTTCTGAAATTTCAGCCAAATTCTTATGGTACAAAAATCTTTGCCTGTAATCCATAAACGCATCATAAACCTTCATTTCAATATAGGAAATGGGATTCAGGGAATGTTTTAAATAAATCCCCTCATATTTTTCTACACGCCCTAACTGCCCTGCATCTTCTGCCAGCAAGTTTTTTACTCTATTTGTAATATCTGATTTTAAAGTTTTTGATAATTTCTTATTTTTCAAAAACTTAGCATACATCCTCTCTGAAAATGTGCCAGAATATGCCCCTGAAGATAAATGAGCTTCTGTAAACCATTGCGGAGATAAAATCAAAACAACCTTTCTTTCACTAAAATCATCTGACAATGCCCCTGCATTAATCGCATGATGCAAGCTTTGCATATATCCTCTTCCAATTAATATCATATTAAAATCTGAATTACCATTTTGAAATAAGGCTGGCGGATATGCCACTTCATCTGCTGCGCTTAACTCCGATGATCCAAGCACTGGAATGGCATTTTCTGCAAGAATCTGTTCCATCATATATTCACAGGAATTTCTTTCATCCACATTGTTATATATGGTGCTTTTTTTATTTTCTGAAAGAATCTGCTTGTCAATCATATCAATCAGAACAATAGAAATGCCAAACAGAATGAATGCAAATAGAAATGCATTTAATTTCTTCATTTTTATACCCCATCTTTCTCAATTTTAAATGCTCTCTCAAAATTGAAAAAGCATTCATAACTATAGTAAACGCATGTATTTTATGCGTTTACTATAATTTGAAAGGAACTTTCAAACTTCCATCCTCGTTTTCATTAATTTAATAATCTTATTTGGCGTACTCATCTCATCCCTCTCAATTTCAGAAGGTGCAATAATCACTCCAAAATTTTCTTCCATCGCAAATAAAAGTTCTGCAAACGCTAAAGAATCCAATAAATCTGTTTCAAATAAATCAATATCTAAATCACTCTTTACCACATCATCCTCACAAATATCAGCCAATATTTCTAAAATCTTCTCTTCCATAATATTTACCTCCATTTTTATAACAACAGTTAATATGTAACTATAAATAATTTAATGCCACTCTGAATGCTTCCCCTGCATAGCCTGAAAATATTAGAAATCCAAACATGATAATATTCAAATTAATAAGCCAGGACATACCAAAGAACCATTTATTTTCTTTATGCTTATGATAAAATTTTGACTTTTTCTGATATACCTCTGTAAAAGCAAGAATCACGCCATGGTATAGGCCATATATGCTATTACCTTCAAAAATCAGACAAAAATAACAAGATTTTACTCTACAT
>CANSYK010000061.1 GCA_947651225.1 uncultured bacterium
TTTTCCCCAAAAATCTCATTGATTATTGGGATAATCAGTTTCCGGCAGTCATTTAAGATTGTGCGGAATGCCCCGTCGTATATATTTGCCATGTGTTAACCCTTTCCTGTTTGTGATTTCATCATATCATTTTTTTTCTGTGAATTCAAGTTTTCAAACACGCTCTAGAGCGTGGCAAGATACCGTTTAGTTACTATTCACACATTGGTCAAATTCGAGGATTTTTGGCATGTTTTATGCCAAAAGTAAGAGTTTTGTGGCGTCATTTTGCATGAATTTTGCAAAATGTGTGTATACAGCGTTGGAAACGCTGCTGTTACTGGTAACGGAGTGAACAGTAACACCGTTTATGCGTTCAAAGATACCGCTTATGAAAAAATCATTTGCGGTTTCTTTTTTTTGTATACTATTATTAAGGTTGAAAGCAGTACTTGAAAGAAATGGAGGGATTACAGATGAAAAAGGATGAAAGTAGTGAGAAAAGGCGTCACAGTTTAAGAGACAGCATTCATGAGTTTTTGGCGCTTTTATCTTATGTGTGGAGATGGAAAAAGTCTGTCTTTGCGATGACAGCAATTTACATGGTGTCATACACAGTAATGATGGCGTTGCAGGTTTATCTGCCAAAGGCGGTTCTGGCAGAGTTAGAGAACCGTCAGACAATTCAGCATCTTTTTATGGTACTTGGTATGATTTCTGTTTTTCTGATGAGTAGCATTTTGATTTCCGATCATTTGGTAGTACGGCTGCGGAATAATAACTTCATTTTGCAGAATGAAATGAAGTTAGACTATATTCACAAGCTGCTTTATACAGAGTATGCCAATTTAGAAAATATGGAATTTATTACGAAGCGTGATACGGCAAAAGCGCAGTTATACGGAGGGGATATTGGAGAGGAGAATGTTTCGGCAGATTTAAGCAATTTTCTTCCCTTTCTAAATACGATGTTTGCCAGTGTTTTAAGTATTGCATTTTATGCTGTGATGTTAGGAAGGCAGTCACTTTTTATAGCGGTTGCGGTACTAGTGACCGGGATTGCAATTTATGCTGTTTTTTCGCAGTCCGGCAGGCGAAATTATCAGTACAATGAGAGGATGTCGAATGCATGGCGGAAGGCAAAATATGCGACTGACAGGGCAGGGGATTTTTCCATGGCAAAGGATGTAAGGTTATACCGGATGGAAGGCTGGCTTACGGGTGTTACCAGAAAATATATGGGAATCCGTCAGCATTACAAAGGGGTTGTCCAGAGATTTGATGCAGAGATGGAAGCATTAGTCAGTGTATGCATTGCGATCCAAAGACTTTCTATTTACGGGTATCTAATCTATGAAGTGCTGTATCATGGAATGTCGGCTTCTGATTTGGTGCTTTATGCAGGGATGGCAGAGGCACTTTCGCAGGGGTTGAATGAATGTTTCAGCCATATGCAGAAAATAAAACAGATGTCATTTAGCTTTGCCTGTGTATAGGAGTTTTTACTATATGGACAGGATACAAAGGAGGCGGTTCTTCCGGTAAAAAAGGAAAAGGCGACGATCAAACTGGAACATGTTTCCTTCCGTTTTCCAGGTATGAAAAAAGATGTCCTGCATGATTTGAATTTTGAAGTAGATAGTGCGGAGAAACTTGCGATTGTGGGAGTAAATGGGGCAGGGAAAACGACTTTGATGAAACTAATCTGCGGACTTCTGACACCAACAGAGGGGCGGATTTTATTAAATGGAAAGGATTTAGGTGTGATGACGTCAGAGGAACGGTATACCTGGTTTTCCTGTGCCTTTCAGGATGTCAGTTTCTTGCCCGTAACAGTACAGGAAAATATTTCTATGTGTACAAAACAGGAAACAGATGATCAAAAGGTGGTGGACTGTCTTTTGATGGCAGGGATGAAAGAAAAAGTTGAAGGGCTGCCAAAGGGACTGCAAGAGCGGATGGAAAAGAATATCAATACTGGATGAACCAACGGCAGCATTAGATCCTTTGGCAGAAAATGAACTGTATCAGAAATATGCAGAGTTTGCAAAAGGAAAAACTTCCTTTTTTGTATCACACCGCCTTTCCGGCACTTCTTTTTGCGACAGGATTATTTTACTGGATGGAGGAAGAATTGCAGAGGATGGGACACATCAGGAATTGATAGAAAAGGGCGGGCTGTATGCAGAAATGTTTGAACTGCAAAGCCATTATTACAAGGAAGGGATGTCACAGGAAGGGAGGCTGGCATGAATAAATCTGGTTTTTCATTAAAGGAACTGCTGCACATTAACATAAGGGGAATTGCGCTGATTTTTAAGCTTGGGAAAAAGGTTCCGGTTCTGCTTATCGTATCGGTGACCTGTGCGATTCAGACATATTGGACTATCTGGTTTACAGCAATATTGTTAGACGATGTTACAACAGGGGCAGCGCAGGAAGTGATAGTACGGGATTTGGCATTGTTTATTGGGGGCGGCTGTCTGTTTGGGGTGATGAAGGCAGCGGTAGACCATTACTATTTTTTTCTTGGCTCTGGAATCTGGGATGCAGCAAATATTCATCTGAATGAGAAGATATTGAATATGGATTATGAATATCTGGAGTCAGAAAATGTTCATAATAAACGGCGGGATTTGGACGAGATGTCACATACAGACGGCGGTGGCGGGATTAATATGCTGTATTGGAATTTGATGATGTTAGTCTGGGAAACGATTGACATAGTTATTGCTGTTGTATATATGGTACAGATTATTGTAAAAAGCGGCAATGCTTTTCAGGGAAGCCGATTCTATTCCAGTGGTTTTATCCTATTTACAATTATATTGACACTGCTTGGGATGCGTCAGGTAAACCGGCTGCAAAAGGAACTTTTTGAGATAAATAATGATATGATTCCATGTTTTCGGGAAGCAGGGGATTACGTCAGTGATTATCTGGAAAGAGAGTCCTCTGGAAAAAGTATCCGGCTGTTTCATCAGCAGCCATTGATATGGGAACACATGAAGGAACTGTTTCAGAAGATGGGAAGGCTTCAGGCAAAGGGATTTAAGAAATGGGTTGGAATTGATTCTATTACAGTTGGCGTTAAGAATGCGGTTCTTTGT
The DNA here is from genome assembly GCA_947651225.1 of uncultured bacterium. Taxonomy (GTDB): domain Bacteria; phylum Bacillota; class Clostridia; order Lachnospirales; family Lachnospiraceae; genus Butyribacter. Next base: position 3,090 of record CANSYK010000061.1, read on the forward strand.
ATTATTTATTTTTATTTAGGGATTCTAGCTTTAAAGGGTGTGTTGACGGTAGGGGACGTATTTCTTTATGCGGGAAGTCTTGCCATATTTACAAACAGTTTTAGCCTATGGGTTTCTATGTTGACACGGCTTGCCGGCAACACAAAATATTTAAAAGAATATTTTGATTTTCTGGATATACCCAATAAAAAATACGAAGGGGTACTTCCTGTGGAAAAGAGGGATGATGACAGATATGAACTGGAATTTCGGAATGTATCATTTCGTTATCCTGGTTCCAAGGAATACGTATTAAAGGATTTTTCCATTCATTTTCAAATTGGGGAGAGGCTTGCTGTCGTAGGCAAAAATGGTTCTGGAAAGACTACCTTTATTAAGTTGCTTTGCCGACTTTATGACCCGACAGAGGGGGAAATTTTGTTAAATGGGATAGATATCCGCAAATATGATTATCAGGAATATTTAAGCCTGTTTAGCGTTGTTTTTCAGGACTTTAAATTGACTGCCCTTCCGTTAGGACAGAATGTTGCGGCTTCTATGGGCTATGATGCAGATAAGGTAAAGAATCATTGCAGCGCGTGGGTCTTGGAGAACTTTTGCAGAAATTTGAAATTGGTATGGGGTTGCAGACGCCGCTTTATACGGATTTTGATGGAGGCGGAATTGACATATCTGGTGGTGAGGCGCAGAAGGTTGCGATAGCAAGGGCGCTTTATCATGACACACCATTTGAAATATTGGATGAACCAACAGCGGCGCTTGATCCGTTAGCAGAATATGATGTCTATTCAAAATATGATGACCTGGTTGGAACAAAAACGGCAGTTTATATTTCTCATCGCCTTTCCAGTTGCCAGTTCTGCAATGATATTATCGTAATAGACAATGGAAGGGTTGTGCAGCATGGAAACCATGAGGATTTGGCGGCTGACAGGGAAGGGTTATATTATCAGCTTTGGAATGCGCAGGCGCAGTATTATCAATCCTGAGGGGGATAATAATTGACGATACCCTCATGGTTAAATGCTCGTGCAATGATAACAGCTATTGCGTTCCACAATTCGGCAAGGAAATTCTATGCGGACTATTTCCCTGTGTTCTCTGGCAATACGGTCGAGTAAAAGAGTAACTGCCATATGTGCCATTTCGCTGCGGGGAATATGAATTGTTGTCAGATAAGGCTGCGTATTCTGGGAAGCTTCGATATTATCAATAGAGATAACAGAAATCGGCTGCTTTATCTGACGTTTTTTTGTTTTTAGCAATTCCAATACACGGATGGCAATTTTGTCATTGGCACAAAAAATAGCAGTAAAATCGGTATCTCCAATTAGTTTCTTTTCAAGTAATTCTAAAAAAGTTATGTCATTTTCTCCCGTTTTCTGCAGAATTAGTTCATAATTAATTGGAATATTATTGCGGATTAAGGTATCACAATATCCCACATAGCGGCTTTCAAAAGAACAGTCGCCAATATAGGCAATCTTTTGGTGCCCTAAAGAGAACAGATATTTCATTGCCATTTCTGCCGCTTTCTTACCATCACAGACTACTTCGTCAACATTAAAATTCATAGGGTTTCGCCAGATTCCGACCACGTTTTTATTTTGTGTCGTGATATTTTTTAATAATTTATCGGAACAGCGTCCAAGAATAATTACTCCGCTGGAATCAGAGAGATTTTGATGAAATGATTCATCAGCATAGACAATATGGTCAATTGTGGCTTTCTGCTTAAATAGTTCTGCTTCCAGATTTCGAAACAATTCCAGAAAAAAGGGATCTTCTTCCAAGGTAGAAATACGTGCCAACACAATAGAAATGTGGGAAGGGTTCCAGGCAATTGAATTTGACTTTTGCAGTGAGCGGGCAGTTTCATTGGGCTGATAATTGATTTCTCTTGCTGCCGCCCAGATTTTGTCCTGAAGTTCTTTGGAGGCACAGGTAGGTGAAGTGTTGTTTAACACTCTGGAAACAGTAGAGATTGAGGTTCCAACCATAGAGGCAATCTTTTTTAAAGACATAAATAATGTTCCTTTCCATTCATTAAAGAATAAGAGTAACTATTCACGGCTGGTTTTTCACATGATGTTTCGAATAGACGTGAATAGTAACAATTAAGATACTATATGCAAACGTTTGCATAAAAAGCAATTGACAAAATCTGTAAAATCCGTTATCTTTTTATGTGTTCTAAAAAAAACAATATCACATATACATGATAAAGTCAAATATTACACAAACGTTTGTCTAGTGCTTGTGCACATAACGATACTATTTACGGGTGATTATTTCCTCAAATTTGCATGATGTTTAGAATTGCGTGAATAGTACTATAATAAAAGGAGGGTTTATTTATGAGAACAAAAAATGTTTTAAAAAAGGGAATTGTGGTGGGAATGTCAATGATGCTGTTCGTGGGGAGCCTGACTGGCTGTGGCAGTGATTCCGGTAAGAAGAATGCGGATGGCAGCGATGCCATAACGCTTACCAATGTATCATATGATCCGACCAGGGAATTATATGAACAGTATAATAAGATATTTAAAGAGCATTATAAGGAAACAACCGGAAAGGACATTGAGATAACTCAGTCCCATGGCGGTTCGGGCTCTCAGGCACGCTCTGTAACAGAAGGAAATGAGGCAGACGTGGTGACATTGGCATTGGCACATGACATCACATTGATTGAGGAGGCGGGCATGATTGAAAAAGGATGGATTGATGAATTTGAGGGAAACAGTTCTCCTTATACTTCTACGATTGCTTTTTTAGTTCGCAAAGGAAATGAAAAAAATATTCAGGACTGGGATGATTTAACAAAGTCTGGCGTGGAAGTTATTACGCCAGATCCGAAGTCTTCTGGGGGTGCGTGCTGGAATTTCCTTGCTGCATGGTATTATGCAGACAAGAAATTTGGCGGCGATGAAAAACAGATAAAAGACTTTATGACAAAGTTGTATGCCAATGTGTCAGTTATGGATTCTGGGGCAAGAGGGGCAACAACAACATTTGTGGAAAATAAGAAGGGTGATGTATTGATCGCATGGGAAAATGAAGCACTATTGTCTGTTTCTGAATATCCAGATGACTATGAAATGATTACACCTAGTATTAGTATTAAGGCAGAGCCGTCTGTTGCGATTGTGGATGAAAACGCAGATAAAAATGGAACACAGGAAGCTGCGAAAGAATATCTCAACTATCTCTATTCAGACGAAGCACAGAAGTTAGCTGGGGAAAACTATTATCGCCCAAGTAATGAAGAGATTTTAAAGACATTTTCAGATACGTTTGATTTATCTGTTGATATGTGCACGATTGACGATTTTGGCGGCTGGGATCAGGCATACAAAGATTTCTTTGAAGATGATGCCATTTTTGACGAAATTAATCCTCAGGGTTAATTGCTGCCAATTCCTAAGAATAGTTTGGAGGTAACCTGATGAGCAGAAAAGCAAAGAAGGGAAAAAGTGTGGTGCCAGGATTTGGCTTAACGATGGGAGTTACCATTGCAATGCTTTCCCTGTTGGTTTTGATTCCGTTAGCATCCGTTCTGGTATATGCTTTCCATATGTCAGGGAAGGAATTTTTAGAGCTGATGATGCGTCCCAATGTGAAGCAGGCGTTTATTACCAGCATTAGCTGTGCTTTTATTGCGGCAGTTTTGAATTGTGTGTTTGGGCTGATGATTGCCTGGGTACTGGTGCGCTATGAATTTCCAGGAAAGCGTTTGATGGATGGAATGATTGAACTGCCATTTGCATTGCCGACTGCTGTTGCGGGTATCACTTTGTCTAAAATGTATTCCGAAGAGGGAGTTCTTGGAAGGTTGCTGCAAAATATAGGCATCAAGGCATCTTATACGAAAGTGGGTTTGACCATCGCCTTAGTCTTTATTGGTATTCCATTTGTAGTAAGGGCGCTGCAGCCGGTATTGGAAAAACTTCCTGATACTTATGAGGAGGCAAGTACGATGCTTGGGGCGAGCCGGGCCTATACATTTCGGAGAGTAATCTTTCCAGAACTGATGCCTGCACTGCTGACTGGTTTTGGCCTGGCGCTGGCAAGAGGGATTGGGGAGTATGGAAGCGTTATTTATATATCAGGAAATAGCGCAAAAGAGGGTACGCAGGTGGTTTCCTATATTATTATGCAGAAGTTGAATTCCGGAAATGTGGATTATGAGGGAGCAGCGGCGATTGCGCTTGTACTGCTGTTAGTTTCTTTCTTCCTGCTGCTCCTTATCAATATCATACAGATTACTGCGGCTCGCAGGACAAAACAATAGAAAGGGGGAGTATCGTGTGAAAGAACAGGAGAATGTAAAACAGGGTTCTCTGAAAAAGGGACAGAATAAAAATGGAGAAGGAAAACTGGTGCCATGCCTGTTAATAGGAATCAGCGTACTGTTCCTTTTGATTATGCTGGTATTTCCTTTGGTCGAAGTGATTTACCGTTCCTTAAAGGAAGGATTTGAAGTTTATCAAAATGCCATGACAGCTTCCAACACATTGTCGGCATTAGGTGTTACACTGATTGCCACCGTTATTGCGCTGGCAGTCAATACAGTTTTTGGATTGTGTGCCTCTTGGCTGCTTACAAAATTTGATTTTCGGGGAAAAAATGTATTGTCTACTTTAATTGATATTCCTTTTTCTATTTCACCGGTTATTGCAGGTCTTGCCTTTATTATGACGTTCGGAAGGGTAGGCTGGGCAAAGCCATTGATTGACTGGGTAAATGAAGTGTTCGGAATGGACATCTCTTTGGTATTTTCTGTTCCTGGAGTTGTGTTGGCAACAATTTTTGTCACATTTCCATTTGTTTCCAGAGAGTTGATTCCGGTTATGCAGGCACAGGGAAGTTTAGAAGAAGAAGCAGCAGCTATGATGGGGGCAAAAGGAGTTACTATTTTCAGAAGAGTGACATTTCCACACATTAAGTGGGCGCTGCTCTATGGAATGATTCTGTGTACTGCGAGAGCTTTAGGAGAATTTGGCGCTGTTTATGCGGTTTCGAAAGCAAGAGGAAAGACTTTTACACTGCCGTTAGAGATTGACGCATTGTATATGGCGGGCAGTTCTGATTCGATTACCCAGGCATTTGCCGTGTCTTCTCTGTTGGTAATTATGGCAGTTATCATATTGATTTTAAAACAGGTTGTAGAATATCGTGGCAAACGGGAGCAGTAAGGAATGAATGGTTGACAGTTCCTAAGGAGGAATAAAATAATGTATGTGGAAATGAAACATATCAATAAAAATTTTGGTGATTACGAGGCGGCAAAGGATATTAACTTTGGTGTGGAACAAGGAAAGATGGTAGCTCTCTTAGGTCCCAGTGGAAGTGGTAAGACAACAATCCTTCGAATGATTGCCGGACTGGAACAGCAGGACAGTGGTGATGTAGTAATTGAAGGAAAGGTAGTCAATGACATAGCGGCAAGGGACAGAGGAATTGGGTTCGTGTTCCAAAATTATGCTTTGTTTCGTTATATGACAGTATATGAAAACATTGCTTTTGGGCTGCGTGTTCAAAAGGCAGAGAAACAAAAAATACGCAAAAGGGTTATGGAACTGATTAGCCTGGTAGGACTGGAAGGCATGGAAAAGAGATACCCTGACCAGCTTTCCGGCGGTCAGCGCCAGCGTGTGGCATTTGCCAGAGCGCTTGCGCCAAATCCACAATTACTGCTTTTAGATGAGCCTTTTGCCGCAATTGATGCAAAAGTGCGTAAGGAGCTTCGGAGCTGGCTGAAAGAAATGATTGAAAAAGTAGGAATTACCAGTATCTTTGTAACGCATGACCAGGAGGAAGCTGTAGAAGTAGCAGATGAGATTATTATTATAAATGAAGGAAAACTGGAACAGATGGGAACACCAACAGAAATATATAAAAGGCCAAAAACCTCATTTGTAGCACAGTTTATTGGAACCTCTGCAATACTGGATGATTTCAGTGGATTTAAGGGGTTTGAAGATTTGCCAAAAGGAAAACAGGCAATTGTACGCCCAGAATTTGTAGAGGCATTTAAGAGTGATAACGAGAAATTTAGGAGTCTGATGCATGCAACAGAAACTGGAGTTATCAAAAGTATTGCTTTTCGGGGAAGTTATCAGGAATTGACTTTGGAAGTAAATGGAATTTTGCTTTCAACAAACCGTTCTTTAGAAAGACGTTCGGTCAAGGTCGGAGAGCAAATGTGCGTATTGGTATACCGGGCGTATATTCTGGATGAAGAAGATACAGAGATTCATAAAAATAAGCTTCTAAAGGGAGTTGATATAGAAGCATTATAAATGAAGGGGAATTCTGATTGTTCTAAAGGGACACAGCTTATTTTTTCAAAAATTAAGTTGTGTCCTTTTATAGAGCAGATGGTAAGTTAGCTTTTAGCTTTTGCAGATATGGAAAGAGTATGGGAACAGGGGGATATTGTGGAAAGGTTGTTGATTGTAGAAGATGATAAAACATTATCGGAAGGATTGTGTTATCTTTTAAAAGAAATGGATTATGCTGTGGAGGCAGTTCAGAGCATACAAAAGGCAAGAGAAATTCTTTGCCAGAAAAGTATCGATTTAATTGTACTGGATTGTAATTTGCCAGACGGAAACGGTTATAATTTTTGCAAAGAGGTCGGAAAAGAGTATCATTGCAAGGTATTGATACTAACTGCCAGAAATACAGAGATTGATGAGGTGCAGGCGTTTAAGGCAGGAGCGGATGATTATATTTCTAAGCCTTTTTCTACAGCTGTTTTGCTGGAACGGATTAAAAATTTAATCAGGCGGAAGGAAAGCCGCTGCCTGATTTCAAATGGAGTGGAGGTTGATTTGACAGGTGGACGGGCGTATCTGGATAAGAAGGAAATAGAATTAACGGCAGTAGAGTTTAAATTGCTTTGCTATTTTATTGAAAATAAGAATCAGCTTTTGACAAAAGATATGATTATTGAACATGTATGGAATGAAGATGGGGAGTCCGCAGACGATAATAATTTGTTTGTACGGATTAACCGGCTGCGCCAGAAGGTGGAAACAGATCCAAAGATTCCGAAAAGAATTGTAACAATCCGTGGGATGGGATATATCTGGAGGGAAGACTGATGATAACAGGAATGGTTCTTGTGTGCATGATAGTGGTTGTACTGTTGGCTTTGCTGTTTCTGCAAAAGCAGAGGTTTCAGCAATTATATGAATGTGTGATATCTTCGCTGGATTTGGCATTGGCAGGTAAAGAGCAGGAAATTTCTCCTTATTTGAATTCAAGGTATTCTGCGATTGCAAGCCGTTTGGCAGAGCTGGAACGAAAAATTAATTATGAGGTAGAAAGAGAAAAACTTTCCAAAGAAAAAGTTCAGGCGTTTATTTCAGATTTGTCCCATGAGATAAAAACTCCCTTAACCAATATTGCAATGTATCAGGAAATCCTTGTTAAAAAGACAGAACTGGATAAAGATTTCAGGGAAAAGCAGAAGAAAATGACAGTTCAGATACAAAAAATAGAGTGGATTCTTGGTTCTCTCTTTAAATCGGTATATCTGGAAGAAGATTATCTGCAATTTGATTTGGAATATGCCAAATTGACGGAAACTATGTCAATGGCAGTCAGTTCTGTTTTTAAAAAAGCAGATGATAAAGGGATTGAAATTATTCTTTGTCCCTATCAGGATAGAGATGTTTGGCACAATAAAAAATGGACAGCGGAAGCGCTTGCTAATATTTTGGAAAACAGTATCAAATATTCTCCAGAAAATTCAAAGATAGAGATTCAAATGGAACATGGCAGCTTGTTTACGGAAGTTGCAATAACGGATGAAGGGATTGGAATTTCCAAAGAAGAATATCCTTTTATTTTTAAAAGGTTTTACAGAGGGAAAGAAGTCAGGGATATCGAAGGTTCAGGTATCGGCCTTTATCTTGTAAAAATGATTATCGAAAAAGAAAAAGGATATGTGGTGGTAAAGTCGGAAAAGGGCAGAGGGAGTACAATTTCTGTGTTCTTACAAAATGTGTGCATTCAGCGTTGAAAACGCTGCTGTTACTGGTCACGGAGTGAACAGTAAAGATTAGAAGGAATATGCAGAATAGAATATCAATTACGCTCTTTACATTCTATATTCCATTTTTTATAATAAAATTAGTCATTAATTAATAATGTTATTGCTCATCATATTTATATCAAGAGAAAGCAGGTGATTGTATATGCCAATGACCGAAAAAGAATATAATGGTAATCTTTTGGATCAGTTAACATTATTAGAGCGGATTGAAGAGGTAGCAATTGAAACAAAGGATGAAAAAGTTTTAAAAGTGATTGAAAAAATAAAAACAGAAGTCAATCGCAAACTTTATCAAAAACCATCATTAATTGATAATTAAAACGAAATAGTAATAACAAATCAAAAACACAAAGTCTTTATTTCTGCAAAGCAACGACCGAAGCGGAGCGTAGACAAAACCCTGTAGCTTGCTGCGCTGGAAATTTGATGCCCCATCAGCTTGCCGTGGGGTATTTGGCTTTTGGTCATTTCCAAAAGCATGTCAAGCCCTAATATTCCTGTGCCGTTGTTCTTTCGTCAACTGATTTATCCAATCACTTCAGTTGCTAAATATCATTATCTGTCACGATTTCCATAATATCTGATACATCACATTTTAATGCAGCACAATAAAAAAGAGGGCTACTGTTCACTTGATTCCTGATAACAAAAAGATTCTTACAATTTTTTAAGAAAAATCTTTCAACTGGTAAGAAGAGTGAAAGATTTTTCTTTTATAATAAGGATATCATCAATATATTACTTCGGCGGTTAAATATCGCAGTTTTACTTGGATAAATCTATGATATTTAACCATCGAAGGAATTGAAAGACAGGTCAGTGTAAAAAATGCAGAATGGAGGGATTTTATGGAAATATTAAAGGTGCAGAATGTTAAGAAATATTATGGAAAGAAAGAAAATCTGGTGAAGGCAGTTGAAGGGATTTCTTTTCAGGTTGAGAAGGGAAGTTTTGTAGCAGTTGCCGGACAGTCTGGTTCAGGAAAGTCGACGCTTTTAAATTTAATTGGAGGTTTGGATATACCGACAGAAGGAAAGATTTTTGTACAGGGGCAGGACATTTCAAAGTTGAAGAGAAAAGAGCAGACGGTTTTCAGACGCAGAAACATTGGGTTTATTTTTCAGAATTACAGCCTGATGCCGGAATTGAGTGTATATGACAATGTTGCCTTGCCTGCTACAATGGATTTTCGCAGAAGGGTTGATCATACTTATATTGAAGAAATATTAAAAACATTGGGGATTTGGGAAAAAAGGAAGAAAATGCCAAATGAACTTTCTGGCGGGCAGCAGCAGAGGGTAGCAATTGCAAGAGCCTTAGTGAACAGACCAGCTTTGATTCTGGCAGATGAGCCAACTGGAAATCTGGATTCCCGAACAGCAATTGATGTTATGGGTCTTTTAAAAAGAAGCAGTAAGGACTTTGATCAGACGATTATTATGGTTACTCATAATGAAGAGATGGCACAGTCATGTGACGCTATTTTGTATATTAAAGATGGAAAATTAATGAACAGCTGACAGTTTCAAAAAGGAAGGGAGATGATTTCATTGAAAATGTTATTTGTAATTCCGGTTCAGTTTATGAGAAAAAATAAAGGGCAGACGATTTCGATTTTATTTGGAATGATATTATCGGTGGCAATGATTGTGGCTGTCAGCAGTTTGATGTACAGTGCAAAGGTGAATAAGACAGAAAGTGACAGAGAACGGTATGGAGACTATCATTATTACTTGTGGAGTGATGATACTCTGAAAAAAGATATTTTGGAGAAGGAAAATGTGGAAGGAATTGCTTTAGGAGAAGATAGTTCGAAGAAGAAAAAAGCAGGGGGATTTATTTTAAAAGAAGTGCAGACAGTGGAGTTAAAGGCGGCGCAAAAGACAGAAGATAATGCAAAATTTCTATTTGTTACTGCAAATCAGGATTGCAGAAAAATGATAAAAAGAAATATTATAGAGGGGAGTTATCCATCTAATCAAACAGAAATTGCAATGGATCGTTATTCGCTCCGTATTGTGGGTGCAAAAGATATGGTTGGCAGTGAAGTCACAATTGGAAAGCAGAAATTTACATTGAGTGGAATTATGGAAGAGCCAACAGAATTTGGTGATATATCAGAAGCGTATGTGAGTGGAAATTATCCCAATGAGCTGTATGAATATAAAATATACTTTAAATTTGATGAAAAGAAAAGTATGTACAAGCAGGTGGAAGCTTTTTTAAATGCTTTTCCTTCTGTGAAAGAGATAGGAATGGAGAGTAATGGTGTTTTAATAAATGATTTAACGGACAGGAATATAGAACGGCTGTTTTATACGGTAAAAGGAGTTTTGGAAGATGAAGAATCAAATTTTATTACTCTTTTAATGAAATTGCGGGATGAGTTTCATATGACTTCTGGTCTGGCAGCAGGAATACTGGTGATTTTTAGTGTATTTATCATATACAGTATTTTTCATATTTCAACTTCGAAAAGACAAAGAGAATATGGAATTTTACAGACAATAGGAGCAGGGAGGAAAGCAATATTTTTCATGCTAGTTATTGAACTGTTTTTATTATTGCTGATAAGCTATCCTGTTGGAGTTTTGCTTGGAGTCAGTGCAGACAAACTTCTTTTCCAACAAGTTGGCGCTTTATTTTCTGGAAACATTTCCCTGATGGAACGCACTCATAGGGGAGGAGAGATTACTATAGAATTTTTGGATGGAATCACAAAGGAAGTGTTTTATGTCCATTGGGAAGCAATCTGCTTTTGCGCTGTTTTTATGCTGCTTTTGCTGTTTTTTATTAGTTTGTTACTTTCCAGAGAAGTGAGTAAAAAAACGATTGTGGAAGTCATGTCGGGGGAAAATAAATCTTCTGGTACAGGAAGGATTTATAGTTTAAAAAATAAATCATTGTTAGGAAAATTAACGAACCGTTTTATGTTTTCGTCTCCTAAAAACCTGATTGCTATTGTACTTTCTATTTCAGTTGGAGGCGTGCTGATTTTATCAACAAATTATATTACAATAAACAGCTCTTTGAACAATGAAATGGTATTGCATTCAGGGGATGATTTGTCATCAGATATCAAGATTTCCATAGGAAGTGAGGAAATGTTTGATTATGGAATCACACAGGCACAATTTGACCAGATAAAAAGTCTGTCAGGAGTTGCTGCTGTATCAGGATTCCGTTATCTGATTGGGGAGTTTCCGATTGCTAAGGAACAGTTGAAGTGGAAAGCATTCTGGCCGGAAATTGCACATGAATCAGGATATAAGCAAACCGCAGATATTATGAACCGCTTCCATGGAGAGGTTACAGAAACAGAAGATGGTTATAAGATTAAAACAAATGTATATGGTTATGATAAGGAAAGTTTGGACATTTTAAAAGATTTTGTGTTGGATGGGGAAATTAACCCTGACAAAATGGAGGCAGAAAACGGCATTATTTTACGGACACTGGTTGATGCACAGAATAATCACGATGGACTTGTGATGCAGCCTGGTGATACAATTACATTAAAAACATTAAAAAAATTAAATGCAGACAAAGAACTTTTGTGGTTTGAAGGAGAAGAAAAGAACTATCAGGAAAAGGAATTTAAGGTATTGGCAGTTGTGTCCGATTCAATCATCCATAACACAGAAAATATTGGCGATTATCCAGCGGTTATTATGACAAACCAGCAGATGCGGAAACTGTATCAGGTAGAACCTTATAATATGCTGTCGATTCAGAAAGAAAAACAAAATGATAAAGAAGTTCTTTCTAAAATACAGACAATTTTATCTGATACAGGCCATGTAAAAATTGTTGACAATTCCTTGAGCATTCAGGCAAAAAATGCCGGAATCAGGCGTGCTGAAATATTGCTTTACAGTATTTCGGTTTTGCTGATGATAATTGCTTTATTTCATGTGATTAACACAATGTTTCATTTGCTGGATGCCAGAAGATACTCTTTTGCCGTGCTGCGCGCCATGGGAATTACGGAAACAGATTTTTATAAAATGTTAGTAATACAGGCGTTAAAATATGCGGCGCTAACTTGTGCTGCTATTTTAGTGATTTATATCGGAATTGTACAAAGAGTGATTTCACATATGCTAATCCGTGTATATACTTATATGAATCAGTTACAGGGGATATCGCCAGGGATAGCGCTTCTTGTAATCGCTGGAATTGTTACAATGTTTTTGCTTTCTGTTACAATAACTGCCCGCCGGATTTTACGGCTGAATATTGTGGAAGAGCTAAAATGCAAGCTATAGACAGATTAAGAAAAACAGTATATAGTAATATAAAGAAAATCTGTGTTGGGGAAGTAAAAGGTGAAAAGTTAATGCATGAAAATGAGAGAATAGTTATTGATACAAGAAAGTATAGTGTGGATGAAGTTTTTGAACGGTATATGCGAGGATTGCTGGTTTTTTATAAGAAAAGCAATGTAGCGAGAACCCGCAAAGATAAAGTTACACGGGAAGTTTTAGGAGCTTTATCGAAGGGAATTCCTTTTCCACCAGTGTATGTTTCAGAGCAACAGACAGGAGAACTGCTTGTATTAGATAAAAGTGACAGACTTAGGTTTTTAATGGAATGTTTAGAAAGTAATCATGTAGGATACTATATAGAAAAAAGGCTGGAAAAAAACATTTTTTATTCCTCTGTTATTTTGCATGTTATTGAGTATATAAACCCCAAATATATGCATATGCAGGTAGGGGCTTTTATAGAGGAATGGTCAGCTATACAAGAGCAAAGTGTACGAAATATTCTTTACCAGGGAGTGGAAATGGAGATTGCTTGGAAACTAATATCGGATATGCATTATTCATTTAAATCAGAATTGAATTTACAGTATAATTTTATTTATTTTATTATGACAAATTTTATTTTATTTGATACTTTTGATTATTCCCAATATCAGGATGCAGACAAATTTCAACTGATGGAGAAAACAATATATGAATTGCGATATCAGGACTATAGTTTTTTAAAAGAGTTGAGTAAAGAATTTGAAGCGCTCTATTGTTTAATCTATCAGAGGGAAAATGTATATAGATATGGAGGATTGTTTTCGAATTATTCTGTAGAAAGAGGGACAAAATATCTGTGCTTTATGAGTGCATGGAATAAAATCCGGGGAGAATATTTTTTGGAGGAAATGTCTCGAAATAAAAGAATAAAAGAAATGGTCATAAATTGTGATATGAGTTATGAAAGTATCAGTAGAGTATTAGAAGATTTTAGAAGGGGAAATCTATGATAAACAAAATTCAGATTACAGGATTTAAATGTTTTGATTATGCAGAATTGGATTTTAGAAATTTTACATTGTTAGCCGGGCAGAATTCCAGAGGAAAAACATCAGTAATACAATCAATATTTTCAATGTTGCAAAATGGAAATAATCCGTTTCGTGGTGAGTATATGAATATTGGTAAACCAAATGAATTGCAAAATGCAATTATTGGAAGTAGAGAAATACAATTTGATATGTATTATGAGTGGCAGGGGCAGAAGAAAAAGAGAAGTAAAAGCATTACTCAAAATCAAACGATAGAATCTGGTGATTTTGATGATAAAATAAAGGTGATATATTGTTCTGCTGATAGAATAGGGGTCAAGGATACCTATGAAAAATATTTGGGGGATAATATTATAATAGGTAATAATTGTGAATATGTTTTTCATTATCTTAATGTACATGATGAGGATCGTTTAGATATAGAAAAAGATTTTATTTATGATATGGAATCAAAGTTGACATTTGGAGGACAGGTTGATTATTGGCTTAATAGAATTATGGGGTATAGGGTAAAAGCCAGGGAAATTGAAAAAACAGAATTTATTCAGGTTTTATATTCTGATGAAAAAGTAGCATTTGAGATGAGACCTCAAAATGTAGGAACAGGTGTAACCTACATAACAGAAATTGTTGTTGCTGCTCTGGCTTGCAGTGTTGGTGATTTGTTGGTTATTGAAAATCCAGAAATTCATTTGCACCCATCCGGGCAGGCTGAGTTAGTTAAGTTTCTTGCTTTTCTTACTCAATATGGTGTGCAGGTGATTGTGGAAACACATAGTGATCACATATATAATGGAATAAGAAAAAGCATCCATTTAGACGAGATAGATTGTGAGAATGTAAGCATATATTTTTTTACACATAATGAAAAAGGATGCAGTATTCCTGTAAGCATACCTGTTAACAGCGAGGGAAAGGCGCTTGCATATTCTGAGGGGTTGTTTGATCAGATAAATAAGGATTTAGATGTTATATTGGGGTGGTAAAATGGAATTTTTGTTAAACGAAAGATCCTTGTATGGGCAATTTAATAGTATGGATGATTTTTTGAAGTCATTAAAGCCGCTTATTAAATGTATAGAAATAATTCGGAATTCTTCGGATATGGGAATATATAAAATATTTAATTTTCATGAGTGTAAAATTACAAAGGATAAAAGAATATGTGATTTAAATTTAAATGGGATGTCGGATGAGTTAGTACGTTTTAAATTAAGTTTGGATCAGGAGATTTATAATGCTCCATATTGGGACAGAGAGCCTGTACATGATGTGTCGCAGCAATTTATATGGGATAGTGAAAATGTCGCAGCAACTTCATTGGCAGAAGCAGTGGTAACAAAAAATTCGTTGTTATCTTTTAAATCAGAACGATTTAGTGATTGTGTACTAATGATAAAGAATAATGAAAAAGTTTACGATATTAATTCAATACATACACCTAAATATCTATTGGGGCAATATAGTGATATTTTAAAAGTTGATAGGAAGCATATGTTATTAATACGGTATGAAGGGACTAGAATTGACTGTAGCACTTTAGAAAATGATTACGGAACTTCTATATTGGAGAAAAACGAATTTACAGAATTAATTTCGACATTTGATAAGTTTGTGAATCATGAATCTTGGGAAAGTATTGGAATAGATGATGGGTTGGAATATAAGAAATATACCCCATCTTCTCCAAAGGATAATTGGTTTGGAGGCATAAAATATAAAGGTAAAACTATTATGAAGTTTAGGTTTAGCAGGGTATTAAGATGTTATGGTTACAGAAAGGGAGACAGGTTTAAGGTTCTAAGGTTCGAAAGAAACCATTCTGTGAGTGATAATGGATAAAAGATTTTATTTTATAGTTTCGTGATTGGAATGAGTAATTATTATTCACAAAATGATTGAGCTTCGTTTGGTTGTGTGATAGTATATAGGGAAAAAGAACAGCGGAGGCGCATAATGAGCAGACAAACATTATTAATCAATGATTTAGCCGGTTATGGAAAGGTTGCGCTGTCGGCAATGATTCCGGTGCTTTCCCATATGGGACACCATTTATACAATCTGCCGACTGCGCTGGTATCAAATACACTGGATTATGGGAAATTTGATATTTTGGAGACTACAGATTATATGAAAAATACGCTTTCTGTCTGGGGAGAGTTAGGGTTTTCATTTGATGCGATTTCGACAGGTTTTATTGTTTCTGCGGAGCAGACAAGGCTTGTGGCAGACTATTGCAAGGAGCAGAATAAGAAAGGGACAAAAATTTTTGTAGATCCTGTTATGGGGGATGAAGGGCATTTGTATAATGGAGTTACAGAGCAGACAATTGCTTATATGAGAGAACTTGTGGCAGTAGCAGATGTCATTGTTCCAAATTACACAGAGGCTGTTTATCTTGCGGATATGCCATATCAGGAAAATGGAATGATAAAGGAAGAAGCAAATCAACTTGTGCAGAAACTTCGGGAAATTGGAGCAAAATCAGTTGTTGTAACCAGTGCAAAAGTAGAAGGAACGGATGCGGTGATTGGATATGACTGTGTGACGAATCAGAATTTTATGCTTCCATTTACCATTGTGCCTGTACGTTTTCCAGGAACAGGGGATATTTTTTCAGCAGTATTAATGGGTAAGGTGCTGGCTGGGAACTCTTTAATGAACAGCACACAAAAGGCGATGGATGCAGTGAAAGAGATGATTGTAAAAAATCAGGACAATGCAGACAAGTTTAAGGGAATTCCAGTCGAGACGTGTTTCGATGTTTTGGATGAAAAATAGAATGGAGGCTGTTTATGAAAAAGCCTGGAATAAAAATCACATTAGTAGAAAGACGTGGAGAGGTTTGTTGTCATAGAGGACATAAACCAGGTGACAGCTTTGACTTCGATACAGAGCGTGGGAAACTTTGCCCTATGGCAATGCATGTTGCCTTTCCTTATGTGGACATTCTGCGGTATGGTGGTGAAATTCCTGGACAGGAAAAGGGGACTGCGGTATTTTGCTGTCCAGATGCAGATACACTTAATATATTTAAGATTGAAAGAGTAGAGGACTAACTGTTAATCTCTTTGGGGCTAATTCTCTGCAGCTTGCTATAGCAATTTGTTTAGCTAATTTATTTCTGCGAAGTAACGAGCCAAGTGGAGACACTTGCACATAAATTTGGCGACTGCTGCGAGGGTTTTGCCTGACAGTACCTAGTATAATCCGATTTAATTAATCATACCTTTTGCTGGTCTGCTTTTCTGATAGCACAGGCATAAAAGCCTCAGCGTCCCGCTACGTTACTAAGTGCCAGTGGCACTTGTTTAGCAAGGATCGAAGTGGGGCGTAGAACTACGTTTTTACACCTGCACTCTCAAAAAAGTATCCTCACCAAAAGATAAGGTGATTAAATTGGATTATACTAGTAAAAGTGAAGTTAACAGAAAGGGAAGGTATCTTTATGGGGAAAGTTTTTGAAGAACTGCAAATAAAAGATGATTTTATGTTTAGTGTTATTATGAGGAATCCAAAGTTTTGTAAACCCTTTTTGGAACGGATTCTTGGCATAAGAATATCTCATATTGAATATCCGAAGTCACAAGAAACAATAGATCTTTCTTTGGATGCAAAAAGTGTGCGCTTGGATATTTATGTGGAGGATGGAAAGGGAACAGTATATGATGTAGAAATGCAGACTGTAGAAAATAGAAATCTTCCCAAGAGAACAAGGTATTACCAGGGAATGATAGACTTAAATATTTTGGAAAAGGGAGATAATTACAAAGATTTGAAGCGAAGCTTTATTATTTTTGTATGTACTTTTGATCTGTTTGGTGAGGGGCGGCATATCTATACTTTTGAAAATCGTTGCATTCAAAATACGAATTTAAGTTTGGGAGACGATACAACGAAAATTATTCTAAATACCAAAGGTACTATGGAAGATGTTACACCGGAAATGATAAGGCTGCTTAATTTTATTGATGGTAAAGAGCCGGAGGATGACTTTACCAGAGAATTGGATGAAGCAGTACAGTCTGTCAGAAAAAATGAGAAATGGAGATTGGATTATATGACTTTGCAGATGAATTATCAGGAAAAATATGAGCAGGGGATAGAACAGGGGATAGAACAGGAAAAAATAGATTCAGCAATGAGAATGATAGAAGATGGAGATTTATCATCAGAGAAGATAGCAATATATTCAGGGCTTACTTTAGAGAAAATCGTTGAGCTGAAAAAGAAGTTGCAATTGGTTAAACTTTAGACAAAACAGGAGGAAAAGAAAAAATGGACAGAGCAGAAAAGGCTTTGGAGTTACGCAGAAAAGGGTATAACTGTGCCCAGTCGGTTGTTTGTGCTTTTTCCGATGCAGTTGATGTAGAGGAAGAAGTTTTATTTAAGATAGCGGAGGGTTTTGGTACAGGGATGGGTGGAATGCAGCACACCTGTGGCGCTGTTATAGGAGCGGTGATGTTAAATGGGCTTTTGAACAGTTCAGGAAAGACAAATAACGGTTCCCTTGCAAAAACATTAGGAGTGTCACGTCAGCTTACACAGGCATTTCAGGAGAGAAGCGGTTCAACCGTCTGCAAGGAATTAAAGGGAACAGAGACGGGTAAGATGCTTTGTTCCTGCAATGACTGTATTGTAGAAGCAACGAAGTTGGTAGAGGAAATGTTGATTTGATATGAGTGAAACGATTCTAATTGTTGATGATGAAAAGGAAATAACGGATTTAATGGAAGTTTATCTGCAAAATGATGGGTTTAAAGTATACAAGTTCTACAATGGGACAGATGCTTTAAAATGTATTGAGGAAACAAAGGTGGATTTGGCCATTATAGACATAATGCTGCCTGATATTGATGGTTTTCGTATTTGTCAGAAAATAAGGGAAAAGTTTTATTTTCCTGTAATAATGCTGACAGCAAAGGTCGCAGATATGGATAAGATTATGGGGCTGACGCTTGGAGCGGATGATTATATTACGAAACCATTTAATCCGCTGGAGGTAGTGGCGAGAGTAAAAACGCAGCTTCGGCGATATATGCGTTACAACACTTCTGTTCTGGTAAAGGAAGAAGAAGTCTGTGAATATGATATCAGAGGACTTACAATTCATAAGAATAGCCGTAAGTGTTTTTTGTTTGAGAAAGAGCTACAGTTAACTCCGATTGAATTTTCGATTTTGTGGTATTTGTGTGAACATCAGGGAACTGTTGTGCCATCAGAGGAGTTGTTTGAAGCAGTCTGGAAAGAAAAATATTTTGACAGTAATAATAACACAGTGATGGCGCATATTGGCAGATTAAGGGAGAAAATGAAAGAATCTGCCAGAAATCCCAAATTTATAAAAACGGTATGGGGAGTTGGGTATACTATTGAGAAATAAGATCGTTAAGTTATTTCAACGCAAGCAAAAAAAAACAGATGAATTTAGTACATTTAAGGATAAAATTTTCTTTCGCACAGTGTTTATGGTGATGTTGGCCATTCTGTGTGTCTGGTCGCTTTATTCCTTTATTTTTTATAGAAATTTTGCAAATTGGGTTGTTTCAGTATATCAGAAAATTTTTAATCTGGAATATACTGCTGCATTGGATTTATATCAAAGAACATTCCGTAATTATGAGGAAATTATTTTTATTGTTGCCATTGCCATTGTGTTTTTTGTGATCTTTCGTATCTATTTGAACTGGTTTACGAAATATTTTGAGGAAATTAATCAAGGAATGGACCGTTTAATGAAAGAAGATGCTGCAGAAATTTTTCTGTCTCCTGAACTCTTTTCTATAGAACGGAAAATGAATACCATTCGTCATACAATTACAAAGCAAAAGCGTGATATTCTGGTAACAGAACAGCGCAAAAATGATTTAATTATGTATCTTGCACATGACCTGAAAACGCCTCTTGCTTCGGTGATAGGTTATCTGAATCTTCTGCGTGATGAAAGAGAAATTTCGGAAGGTCTCAGAGAAAAATACCTTTTGATTTCGTTAAATAAGGCAGAACGTTTGGAAGAGCTGATTAATGAATTTTTTGAAATTGCAAGATTTAATCTGTCCGATATTATCCTGCAATATAGCAAAATTAATTTAGCACGATTGTTAGAACAGCTTGTATTTGAATTTAATCCTATGTTCCGTGAGAAAAATTTAAGCTGTAAGTTGGATATTCCCAATGATATTATGCTAAGATGTGATGCTGACAAAATCCAGCGTGTTTTTGACAATCTTTTGCGCAATGCTGTTATCTACAGTTTTAATGATTCTGTGATAGAGGTTACGGCTGATTGTCAGGATGATTCTGTGACAGTACAGTTTCTAAATCATGGTGATACCATTCCAAAAGAAAAGCTGGAACAGATTTTTGGACAGTTTTACAGACTTGATACTTCCAGAAGTACAGAACGTGGAGGGGCAGGATTGGGGCTTGCGATTGCAAAGGAAATCATAGAACTTCATAAGGGAACGATTGTGGTAAAAAGTGAGGAAGAAGTTATAGAATTTATTGTTACACTTCCCTTCAAATAAGAATTATCAGGTCGCCCCTTACATGGAAAGCAGCCGTGAATAGTAGCGACCTGAAAGTAATTTTGTAGGAAAATTGTAAGAAATTTATAAGAAAAAAAGCAGAAAGAAAAAAGATAAAATACCCAAATAACACCTTTGATTTTGTTATATTAGATATGCTTCAATATTACAAAATCAAGGAACTGCACATATTTTTTATGTACAGTTCCTTGAGCGTGTTATTTTGTTTTAAGGAGTTTTCTATGCTGATCTTTGCACGGAGAATTTTGGTACAAGGGTAAATTCCTGACTCAGGCAAGAATGGAGGATTAATATGGAATCTAAAAAAATAACGAAAGTTTTGTTCCTTTTTTATCTGGCAGGTTTGACATGGATTATTCTGTTTAAAATGCAGTTTTCCTGGCAGGAACTGCCGGCTATAAGAAATATTAATTTTGTCCCATTTGGACAGCCCGCCATGACAAATGGGACAACTGATTTTGACGAAGTAATTGGTAACCTTCTGGCATTTGTTCCGTTTGGAATATTTACTGGAATGTTACTGGAAAAAAGATTATTTCTGATAAAAGTTGTTCCAGTATTTTTAACCAGCCTGGCATTTGAAACCGCTCAATATATTTTTTCGATTGGCGCAAGTGATATTACGGATCTTTTAATGAACACAGCCGGGGGAATTATTGGGGTAGTATTGTTTATTATCTTGTCTAAATTGTTTAAAGATAAGACAGCTAAAATATTTAATACGATTTGTCTGACAGGGGCAGTTTTTATGAGTGTATTTGTTGGAATTATACTGATTGTAAATCTTTAGTTTTCACGTATTGCCCAGTACTATCATTATATTTTTGCGTCATCCAACTTTATACAGATAACTACCTTCATTATAGTAAACTTCTGATCCGATTTTATAATATTTAATTGCTACGGTGTTTTTTGGATAAGTTTTAGGACAAAGCAGGATATAGGTGTGAAGTTTTATATCTTGCATCAAGATGTATGCATATACCGATGGGCATCATCCAAAAAGAAAAATGCTCCCTGCTGCGTATTCTTAAATACTGCAGACAATAGTCATTTAACTTTATTTCTAATGGCAGATGCTTTTTAAATATAAGTGCAGTTTGGAGCTTTTAAGACTTATCCAATGTCATTCATATCCATAAAAAATTTTTAATTATGGGTATGTTTTGGGCAATAGATCTTGCTATGATATAAAATATATTTATCTTTTTCTAATTTTTTTCTTGCCCAAACACTATGCTTACAATGCACATATCAGACTTAATGAAACAAATTTTTTACTCATATTATTCCTCCATTCTGTAACTATAATTTATAACGTTGAAAGGTTATGTTAAAAACATATACCTTATCAATCTAGTGGATAAAAATTATTTTCTGCATTGCATAAATGCTCTACGTTTATTTTATCTGTAATGTTTGTATGGTTTTTTCCGGCATATATGACATATTCACCCGAAACAGTAACGCCATAAGTATATGGCATACTAATATTTAACAAACCAATTTTTTGTGTCACATCTTTTCCGATTAAAGAAATATAGACATCATCGTATTCTTCTCTATCTGGTACGGAAATAGTGATTTCTTCACCTTTCTCTAAAAAAACATTAGGTTCATCAGTTTCCCGATAAATTAAATCATCAGAATAACTTCCACTATTTATAGAAGATTGAGCATTTTTTGTTACATTTGACTTCTTCATATTTTTCAATATATCGTGAGCTTTATCAATTGTTCCAACACAATTGATTTGATAACACATTCCATCCAAGGTAAAATAAATATAATACAGCGTATCGGATTCTGCAATTTCCCCTAAATTACCATCTCCGTTTGTATCTGTCTTAGAAGAGATTATTGTGATGGTAGTATCTAAATCACCACTTTCATATTGTTCTACAAATTCATATTCTGTATTTTGTTGATATTTCTCAATATTGCCTTCATCATCTATTGTGCTATATTCTAATTGTTCATTTTTTAACATAATATCTCCCAATGAAGTTTTAGAAGATAACGGAAAATAAACAAACATATCAACAGAGTGCAAATCAACATGATCTACTTCCTCATTAATGATATTTCCTTGGGTTATATCATATAACAGCGATATGCGTCCGTAATCATTTTGTACTATATTCAGCATAATTCCGTTATCCAAAAATTTATCTGTTCCCTTCCAAGTATAGAAATCAGTTTGGATGTCTTTCACTAAATCAGATAATGTATTGTAATCTTTACTTAGATAAGTTACCCCTTTATTTTTGACTTCTTCACAATCATCCGGTATTCTAATATAGGTTTCGTCTACATTACCTAATTCAACAGATTGATCATTCAAACTCGGCAAGTTCACTTTGCATCTTAAACTATTTTATTGTCTGTATAAGGGGGTTAAAACCCTCGCCTTAAGGCGAAACCTTTAGGT
>CANSYK010000062.1 GCA_947651225.1 uncultured bacterium
GCCAAATCTCCCACAAAGTGTAAAGCACATCTTGTAAAAAGCAATTTTCAAACACACTCTAAGGAACTGAAAGATCCTGAAATGAGTTTTCAAAAACGTCCTGGCAGGGTCTTCTCAAAAACGGTCAATAAATATAAAATATATTTGACCATATCGGTTAATGGAGGTAACACTATGAATGAAAGATTCTTTTCTTTGCCAGAGGAAAAGCAAAAGACAATTATAAACGCCGGCTATCGGGTGTTTTCACAAAATTCTTATAAAAACAGTCCTATGAGCGAGATTGCTAATGCGGCGGGAATCAGCAAATCCTTATTGTTTTACTATTTCCATAACAAAAAAGAGCTCTACCTGTTCCTATGGGAAAAATGTGCGAAAATAACAATTACATTTTTGACCAGATACAAATGTTATGACCAAAAGGATTTATTTGAATGTATGGAACGTGGAATGCAGGCAAAAATAGAAATCTTTCGCCTGTACCCAGATATGGGTAATTTTACAATCAAAGCTTTTTATGAAAAAGACATTGAGATTTGTACCGCTGTCCAGGAAATCTATCACAAATATTTCAACCTGAAGGCAGACAAAACACGACTGAATCTTGATCCGGCGCAATTTATCCCCGGCTTAGATATTCCGATGATGTATCAGGAAATGTATTGGGCATCAGAAGGATACCTCTGGGAAATGGTACAGCGAAACAATGTAGACATCGACCAAATGGAGAAAGACTTTTCAAAATTGATAGAATTTTGGAAAAGCATATATCTTCGGAAGGAGTAAAAACTATGGAAGCAATCAAAACAAACGAACTGACAAAATATTATGGAAAAGCCAGAGGTATCGTCAGTCTGAACCTGTCTGTTGAACAGGGCGAATCATTTGGCTTTATCGGGCCAAATGGCGCTGGAAAATCCACAACAATCCGTACCCTGCTAGGACTTATTTCACCAACTTCTGGCAGCGCACAGATTTTGGGAAAAGATATTATAAAAGAAAAGAAAGCAATACTGCAAGACATTGGCTACCTCCCCTCCGAAGCGTTATTTTACCCTGGCATGAAAGTAAAAGATATATTAACCCTTTCTGCCCATATGCGAAAGATGGATTGTACCAAGGAAGCAAGAAAACTTTGCGAACGCTTACAACTGGACACATCCCGCAAAATAAACGAATTGTCATTTGGCAACCGCAAGAAAGTTGCTATTGTCTGTGCACTCCAAAGCACCCCAAAGCTGCTAATCCTTGATGAACCAACCGGAGGACTGGATCCCCTTATGCAGCGGGAATTTTTTGATATTATCAGAGAACGAAACCATAAAGGCACAACGATATTTCTATCCAGTCATGTATTATCTGAAATCCAAAGGAACTGTACCCGTGCGGCAATTATCCGGGAAGGCAAAATGATTGCCTGTAACAGCATAGACGCTCTGGCAAAAACCAACGCAAAGCGTGTAACCATACATGGGAATGTACCATTAAGCAAACTTGATGGAATTCGGGATCGAGTCGATGGGGGCGGCTCAGTAAGTTTCCTTTACAGTGGAGATATGGATCTTCTTTTACAAACACTTTCAGCTGGACATATTACAGACCTTTCTGTGTCAGAACCAGACCTGGAAGAAATATTCCTGCACTATTATGAAAAAAACATTCAAAATTAAGAAAGGCTGGGTATAAGTATGATAATCGTAAAGCATGAACTGAAACAAAGTAAAATCTCTTTTTTGATTTGGACGGCATCTATCGGATTTCTATTGGCAATTTGTGTTTTCCTGTTTCCTGAAATGAAAGGAGAAATTGAAGATATTAGCGGCGCATTTGCTTCTATGGGTTCCTTTTCTGCTGCGTTTGGCATGGATAAACTGAATTTTGGTACACTAATTGGATTTTATACCATCGAGTGCGGTAATATATTGGGACTTGGAGGAGCATTCTATGCGTCCTTGTGCGCAGTAAATATTCTTGCAAAGGAGGAGAGGGATAAAACAGCCGAGTTTCTGCTGACACACCCTGTTGATAGAGTGTGCGTCATTACAGAAAAATTAATCGCAGTTTTGATTCAGATTACAGCAATGAATCTGATTATCTATGCCGTTTCCATAAGCTCTATGACGGCAATTGGCGAAAAAATCCCATGGAAAGAGCTTCACCTGATTCACCTGGCATATTACCTCCTTCAAATTGAGCTTGCCGGTATTTGTTTCGGCATCTCTGCATTTATGAGGAAAGGAAGTGTCGGCATTGGTCTTGGAATCGCTGCCATAATGTATTTTCTAAACCTGATTGCAAATATAACAAAGGCAGCAAAATTTCTGAAATATGTAACACCTTTTGGATACTGTGAAGGTGACAACATTGTGACCAATGGCAGTTTAGACGGAACTTTAGTTTCTATTGGTATGGCAATCGGAATTGCCGGCATTATTTTCGCCTATCTGAAATATAGCAGAAAAGATATCCAGTAGCGCCTTTAGAGCCATACCAAATTTCTGCCTTTATTACTTAACAAACTGACGAATGGCTTCACTCAATTCATCAATTTTCTTAAAATCATTTTCCTGAACAGCATCAACAATACAATGATTAATATGGTCTATCAAAATCACTTTACCAGCATTATTAATTGCCGATTTTACCGCAGCAAGCTGTATGAGAACCTGCGAACAGTCTTCACCGTTGTCTACCATACATTTCACTTTTTCAAGATGGCCAATCGCCTTTGCGAGGCGGTTGGAAACTGCCTTTGCATTCGGATGCTGATGTTCGTGCATATTACCATCTCCATTCTCTTATGGATTTGCAAAAAATTATCAGGTATGCAAATCCATTATAATGTTAAAATCCTTTCCGTTACCTCTGTTAATTTATAGGCATTTCTGCCAAGGATGCGCACAACAATATGTCCGGCAAAAGTCCTTGTAACCCCACCCTCCATATCTTTGGAACTGTCAAGCAGTTCACGGGTCTGCAGCATCCAGTCCTCCGATTTTTGCTTATTACAAATCACCAGATTTGCCAAATGGGTGAACCCCTCATACATCCCAAAGTTCCTCATATCCATTCGTTCCGGCTCATAACAGGCATTGTCCCTGTATACAATCTGCCCTCCCTGATAAATACAGATTTTATTCTGAAATCTGCTGTACTGGAACTCTTCACCATGCGCAATGCGCCCACAGCTTAAGATTTCACTGAAAACAAACTGAGAAGTTTCATTTTCCAATTCCACATCCATTGTACAACGAAAATCGGAACCTGTAAATGGGATAACTGGCAAAGGCATATAATGCAGGCAGGCGCAGTCACCCACGGCAAAGTGTACATGTCTCTTTGCACAATCACCCTCCATCTGATGAATCTTTTCATATGCCTGGGAAACAAACTCCATATTGGAATGTTTCCTGACACAGATATCAATTTCCTGCCTGTCACCCGCCATAATTCCAGCAGAAGCCGTTAAAAGCATAACCGTCATAAAATCTTTCTTCTCATAAAAAGGATGCATAATCTTAAAAGGAGCGGTAAATGAAACATCTTCCAAAATTGTTTTTCTATCTTTGAATGCCGCCGTAAGATGGAGCTTTGAAAGTTTTCCGAATTGATTATTCATAACCATTAACATCCCTCTAATAATACATTTCTTTTAATCCAGTCAATAACAGGGGCAATTCCCTCCCTGTTGCGGATATTGGTAAACAGAAACGGCCGTTTTCCCCGCATTTTTTCGGAATCCCGTTCCATCACTCCCAAATCTGCACCAACATATGGCGCAAGATCCATTTTATTGATAATCAGCAAATCGGAACGGGTAATCCCCGGCCCACCTTTTCGTGGAATTTTATCACCTTCCGATACATCAATAACAAAAATGGTTGCATCCACTAATTCCGGGCTAAACGTAGCAGAAAGATTGTCCCCGCCACTCTCAATAAAAAGGATTTCTATATCAGGAAACCTTTCTAACATTTCATCCACAGCCTCCAGATTCATAGAGGCATCCTCACGAATTGCCGTATGCGGGCATCCCCCTGTCTCCACGCCAATAATACGCTCTTTTGGCAAAACACTGTTCCTGCATAAAAACTCTGCATCTTCTTTTGTATAAATATCATTTGTTATTACACCAATACAATAATCATCTGCCATCTCACGGGACAGACATTCAATTAAGGCCGTCTTACCCGAGCCCACTGGCCCTGCAACCCCAATCTTCACATAAGACATCGCTAAACCCGCCTTTCTATTCATTATGACATATAAATCCTGGAATACAGCCCCTCATGCTGCATACATCGGATATCAACTCCAGGTGCCGACAGGCACAGATCATCCTCCGTCAGGCTCTTCACCTGATTCAAAAGTTCAGAAAACATCTGCTGACTTTTGTAAAGCAAATGCTGTCCATCTGTCTGACTCAAAGGTACCGACTTTACACAATTTGTAACCATAGAAGAAGTCTGCGCATAAAGATAATGCTCTATAGAATCCTCATAGGAAATCCCTGCGGCAGCGCAAAATACACCATATACAATACTATGAGTCATTGTCCTGTTCTTTCCCTTTCCACAGTACACCAAAAAAATATCTGATTCATAAGGGATATCCATTCCCAATACCGTTTTAACAAAACGGGAACCAAGCTTATGCCCGGCTTCCCGTGTCTCCCTTGGTACTCGGCTAGCCTCCAGCAAATCTTCTAACTCAATAATTTTCTGAATCTGTCCGGCTGCCGCATATTCATAAGCCAGCCGGACAGACAGAAGTTCATTGTAACAAAAACTGCAGCACATACGTTGATATAGAAATTCCCATACATCTTCTAAAGACGTAAGCAGATCTTTCTGAATATAAGTCTCAAGACCATAAGAATGGGAGTATGCACCAATTGGAAATAATGCATCATTCACCTGGAGCAGAAGAAATTTCTTCCTCCATTCATTCAAATCCATAGTTTCCTCCATTCACACACATCTTTGCATATCATAAAGTCTGGATGTGTATACACAAACAATCTAATCAGTGATGATGGTTATTAATCGAGGAGGAAAGCGCCTTGCTAAAATCAAATTTCTGTTCTGCTTTTTCTGCTGTTACACCATGAATCTGATTTATTTTATCCAACAGCGACGCATGATAGGGAGTATAAAAGGTAAAATCATCCTCTCCCCGAAACATTGTCGTGTGGGTATTTCCCACCTCATAACAAAGTTTGGCAATCTGCTTTGGGTGATCCTTTCGCACCACCATCCGAATCACTTCGCAAGGTGGAATATTAACCGCAATCACCTTCTGCTCATCTGCATAGAGGACATCATCCTGATTCAGCCCCCTGCTTAACACATCATCTCCCATACGGATGCCAATATCTTCCCCCTCTGCTGAAACCTTCCGGTGCAGACGTGAAAACGCCTCATGCCACTCAATATCTACATAATCCACCCGCAGGCCGGAAAACTTCTGATCCGAAAGAGTTCCTAAAACTTCCTTGCACAACATGATAATTTCCTCCCATTTTACCAGACACCAAGCAATAACATCACACCCGGTATCCAGGCTGTCACAACGCCTTCAAATACCTGCAGATACGGCACAAATTTTCCCAGTTTTTTTCCCATGATGTCAGTAACAAAGGATGTCCCCCACAGGATTGCCCACAGCCACCAGATTGCCGCCCATCTCCAGTCAGGTGCAATTCCAAGTGCCTCACTCCCGGTCACGCCTTCAACAATACCGAATACAACTGCATTGACAGCAACAAAACTTGAGAACCATGCAAAAGGAAGCGGGCTCAAATCAAAGATATTCATCATTGCCACAAACAAATAGGTAAAACAAAACAGAAGCCCTGTGCCGGCCGCATAATAATTTCCCTGTACCAGATTCACAAAATTGATAAACAGGGAGAGTCCGCCGGTTAGAATATTCATAACCGCAGCGGATTTCTTATCTACATTTACCAAAGAACAAACGCCGTTGTTTATTAAAACAATTCCCACAAAAAGTAAGCAGACTCCTAACATAAGCAGATTCCTCCATACATATCAAACTAGAATAAACTGTAAAGCTGTGTCAAAGGCAGTGTCTTAGCAGGCTTTGACTCCAGTTTTACACCATCCGCACATACCTCATATGTCTCTGGATTTACAGTAATTTCCGGGGTTGCATCATTTAATTTCATATCTTTTTTACCTATACTCCTGCAACCATGCACTGGCACTACCGTCTTTTTTAAACCATATTTTTCTTTTACATTTTGAGCCATTGCAGCTCTGGAAACAAACGTCAGACAGCTCTCACATTTTGCATCTCCATGCGCTGCAAACATTGGCTGATATAACACTGGCTGTGTGGTGGGAATTGATGCATTGGCATCTCCCATTTTAGAAGCAATAATCATACCGCCCTTGATAACCATATCAGGCTTTGCACCAAAAAATACGGGATTCCAAAGTACTAAATCTGCAAATTTCCCCGCTTCAACGGAACCGACATAATCTGCTATGCCATTTGTAATTGCCGGATTAATGGTGTATTTTGCAACATAACGTTTTGCCCGGAAGTTATCATTGCCATTTTCTTTGTCCACACCCAATGGTCCACGCTCTTCTTTCATTTTGTGGGCTGTCTGCCATGTACGGGTAATTACTTCACCGGGACGCCCCATTGCCTGAGAATCCGAACTCATCATGGAAAATACTCCCATGTCATGCAGCACATCCTCCGCTGCAATCGTTTCCGGCCGAATCCTGGAATCTGCAAAGGCTACATCTTCCGGTATATTTTTATCTAAATGATGGCAGACCATTAACATATCCAGATGCTCATCCAAAGTATTTACCGTAAATGGCATGGTTGGATTGGTAGAGGATGGCAGCACATTCTGGCTGCCCGCCGCCCGGATAATATCTGGTGCATGACCACCGCCTGCCCCTTCTGTATGGAAAGTATGTATTGTACGCCCACCAATGGCATCCAGCGTATCTTCCACACAGCCGGCCTCATTTAGTGTATCTGTATGGATGGCAACCTGGACATCATATTCATCAGCAACATTCAGGCAATGGTTAATCGCTGCAGGAGTGGAACCAAAATCTTCGTGAATTTTCATTCCCATTGCACCAGCCTCCAACTGCTCAATAATCGGTTTTTCATCTGAACAGTTACCTTTTCCATAAAACCCAAGATTCATTGGGTATTCTTCCGCTGCCTTTAACATCATGCGAATATTCCACGGTCCCGGCGTGCAGGTTGTTGCATTTGTACCATCTGCCGGTCCTGTACCGCCGCCAATCATAGTTGTTACACCTGAATACAGGGAACATGGTATCTGCTGTGGAGCGATAAAATGAATGTGGCTGTCAATAGCGCCAGCGGTCACAATCAGATTTTCTCCCGCCAGAGCTTCTGTAGATGCGCCAATCGTCATTCCCGGCGTCACACCATCCATCAAATCCGGATTCCCCGCCTTTCCTATCCCTGCAATTTTTCCATCCCTGATACCAATATCTGCCTTGATGATACCTGTATAATCAAGAATCAGGCAGTTTGTAATGACTAAATCCAAAACGCCATCCTTGCTGCATGCTTTTACAGACTGTCCCATACCATCACGGATTGTCTTACCGCCGCCAAACTTCACTTCATCTCCATAGGTTGTATAATCCTTTTCTACCTCTATTACCAAATTAGTATCTCCCAGACGTACTTTGTCACCTACAGTAGGCCCATACATCATAGCATACTTTTCCCTGGAAATTTTATTACTCATGTTATTACCTCCTTCACTGCTTTTCGCACATAATTAATTTTGTGCCTGTGCTTTCTACATAAAACCTTTTACAGTTGCTGTCTGAACGGCAGATGCCTTTGTTGCGTCGGAAGCCTGCGCACAAGTCAGATCATTCAGTCCATAAATACGCTTTGCACCACCCATTGCCGTTAACTGCACCTCTTTTTCCTCACCCGGCTCAAAACGCACAGATGTACCAGACGGAATATCCAGGTGGTATCCATAAGCCTGTGGCCTGTCAAATTCTAACTGACGGTTTACCTCAAAAAAATGAAAGTGAGAACCAACCTGCACTGGCCTGTCTCCGGTATGCTTTACAGTAACAGTAACCATTTTCTTTCCCTCATTTAAAACAATTTCTCCACTTTTTGGAATTACTTCGCCTATTTTCATCACTCTTGCCTCATTTCTGCGCTGCTTTTTGCGCATAATGCAATGTTTGTGCAAGCAGCGCACAGTCACAAACCTGCATAGCGAACACAGTTCACATTGCCTCCTTACTGAATTGGATTATGTACTGTTACAAGCTTTGTACCATCTGGAAATGTTGCCTCAACCTGAACCTCATGCACCATGTCAGCCACACCATCCATAACATCTTCCTTTGATAAAAACTTTGTACCTAATGACATCAACTCCACCACTGTCTTCCCATCCCTTGCACATTCTAAAAGTTCCGAACTGATATAAGCGACGGATTCTACATAATTCAGCTTCAGTCCTCTGTCTTTTCTCTGCTTCGCCAGCTCTCCTGCCATATGAAGCATTAGTTTTTCCTGTTCCTTTGGATTCAAACGCATAATCTTCTTCCTTTCTTTCAATATTTTGCTTATGTACCACTACATTTGACGAAATTTTCTAATAAGCAAAAAAAGAGGCCTCTCCTTCCGAAAAGACCTCTTTGTCTGCTACATTTTACAATATAAACGAGAAAATTTTATTAATTTCCTCACCATCTGGGGTCATTATAAGCCAGAGGTAAAAAAATGTCAAGAAAATTTTTTCAGCCAAATAGTGCGAAGCATTACTAATGTTACTGTTCCGTTCCTTATTGCAAATTTTGATAACAAGACATATAATATAATCATGTAAAAAGGAACTGCTTAAAAACGGTTCTCGCAGCTTTTCTACTACTCTGTCTATTAAATGTTGTAATACTTTTCGCTCAATAAATTTTCATATGCAATATAGAAGATTGCGCTGTAATGATTGATAACAATGAGGCAGATGGACATTCAGGCAAGAAAAAGCTGCGCTATTTAATAACCGGAATAATAAATGTCCATCAATACAAAAGGGGAGGGAGAAAAAGCAAATGGCTGAAAAAGATTTAGTCAGCAAGAAAATCGAAGATTATAATGAGGTATTTGCAGATATTTATAATACTCTGCTGTTTCGGTCACCTGTCATTAATCCGGATTGGTTAAAAGCCGGTCCCACAGAATCCATATACAAAACAGACAACAAAGATTTAAACAGCCAGAGCAGGGACATACTAAAGAAATACCATGATGAAACCCATCTGGTCATCAGCTCTTTTGGCATTGAAAACCAGGCATCCATTGACAAAAAAATGCCGATACGGATTATGGGATATGATGCAGGCACCTACCACCAGCAGCTCAAAGACAGGGAATCCGAAATTACCCCCGTTATAACCATAGTCTTAAACATGGCAGATAAAAAATGGGATGCCCCAAAAAGTATCCATGAAATGCTAAAAACTGATGAAAAACTAGTCAAATACGTGCAAAATTACAAAATACACGTATTTGACATCGCCTTTCTGGAAGATGATACCATAGAATCCTTTACCAGTGATTTTAGGGAAATCGCCAGATTTTTTAAGAAGAAAAGGCTGGGCGATAACCCATTTACCAGTCAAATGGAGTTGGCACATCCAGAAGAAATAATAGAGTTTATCTCTGTGTTTACGCAGGATAAAAGATATCTGGATGGCATACCGTATATAGAAAATGTGAAAAAAGAAGGAGGTGCAGTAACTATGTGTGCAGTAGCTGATGCATTAATCTCTGAAGGAATCCGTAAAGGCAAACTTGAAGGAATCCGTGAGGGCAAACTTGAGGGCAAACTTGAGGGCAAACTTGAAGGCAAAATAGAATTATTACATGAAATGAATTACTCAATTTCAGAAATTGCAAGCAGATTGGGCATTTCCGATGAACAGGTGAAAAAAATTTTACAAAAGTAAATAATACGGTTTAGAGCGTGTTTGAAAATTCATTCCAGAAACCATCAGTTCCTTACAATCCGCACTCCCACAAAGTGAGAAGCACATCTTGCAAAAAGCAATTGTCAAACACGCTCTAGCGGTATGAAACCTACAAATGAAAAAACATAAACGGAGATACTTTGCAGTATCTATAAAAGAATTTAGTGAAAAGGTAACTTTAATCTGTATCCAGAATAATTAAAAAGATGCAGATAACAAATACTGATGAATCTCTGCCATAGCAGCAATATTAACAAACAACATTACCACTATCATTGTTATATAAGCAGCTTTAGTGCTGATATGTAGTCTTTCAGCCAACACATCCACCCCATATTTTACCAAAGGGAGAAAAGCCCATGAAAAATATATGGCAAACAAAGGACTTTCATGTGGGGACCAATTTAACAAAACAAACAAAATAACAGAAAACACTGCCCAGAGGGAACATATTCTTACAAGCCTTTCTTTCCAATGACTGACAGCACCAATAACCATCAGCAAAATAAGTACCATACTTAAAATAGTTATACCGGAAGTAACGGCTGTCCACAAATACCTGTCTGATGCAACAGAAGACAATGCGACAAAGGAACTATGCACCATTTTTGTAACTGATACCAGACGTTCCGTCAAGGTAAGCGTACCACTTGCAAAGGAAGTCTTCATATTTGTTACCTCGCCAATTATATTTGCAGGAAGCAAAAGATGCGCCCTCCCAAGGCAGATAATCACTGTTGCCCCTAAAACAATTATCTTCACTATTTTTCTGGCTTTTTCTTTTATAGAAACCTTTGAAAACAATTCCAAAACACCAATAAACCCGCTGGTCGGCATAATGCCAACTGCTATAACAAGTATCTCTGATGACATTTCCATATTTCTATACATGGCATAAACATACAAAACCATACAAAAAACACATAGCTGATATTTTTCCAATGATAGTGTGAAAAGCAGAAAAGGAAAAGAGGAAACATATAACAAAAAAACGCTCCGGCTTTTTACCATGTTTTTTAGCATAACACCTGTCATTAAAAGAAATTGAACGTTGACACACTGGATAAAAACAGCACTAAGCTTCTCCATCAGGTTTTCAGGCGCAAAAAAAGCTAGCATCCCATGAATCACCGACCAGATTGGAAATACAACTTCCCCCAGGACAGGATGCCTGATATCGTAATAATCCACCCTTGGAAAAATATTCCAAAAACACCAACCAGAATCAATTGAATAAACATTATCATATTGCAGATACCATTTGGGATTTACAATATAAACAACAAAAACAAGCAAAGAAAAAAATACTGTAAAAAGGAAATACATTTTTTTGTCTGATACATCAAGCTCATTAAAAACAGTACTTACAACAATTTCACTTTTCCGATACAGCCATACCCCAAAATAGACAAGAAATAGCATAGAAAATAAATACCATCTAAGACGGAAGAAAGAAAACGGCAAAAAAGCAGAAAGCATTTCATAACAAGAAACTCCCTTTGTCTGATGGCTTTCAAAAACCACAAAAAAGACCATAATAAAAATAACTGCGAAAAGAAACATGTGCTTTTTGATATACCCAATATTCTCCTGTTCCGTTTTCCTGATAAAATAGATAGCACAGGCAAATGCCCCTGCACATGTAAAAAGAACATTACACATACTGTAATGTTCTACCGGAACCTGTTGAAATGCAAATACAGAAAAAGCTGTTGCCATAAGTATCCGGATTCCCCATAATACAACTGGGGACTGTAATAATTTTTTCATAGCAATATATCTCCACTTTCATAATAAAATATATAAAATAAATGCAATTATCCCTATGTAAAGCACTAATAAAATTAAAAGACTTTTACTTGCAAATATTGTATTAACAGGATCGCCATCCGCCTTTTCTGTAAGAACTAAATCGTATTTCATGCAAATAAACAAAACCAAGGGAACGGTATAAACCAGAATTATAGATTTTTCCATCGCCCAAAGAGAATAGAATACCACCCCAAGCCCCAGGCAAAGATTCATATGGTTATCTAAATAAGAAAGCGTGTATTTTTCCAACACAGGACGCATTACTATCTGCTGACAGACTTTGCTTTCAAGGCTGGCTGCATTATCCCCTCTATCCATACACCCTTCCAGCTCTCCTTTCCTCTTCCCAAACCCCAGATAAAAAGAAACGCATAAAACTGTTAGAAACAGCCAGGCAGATACCGGAATGCCGGCAAGAAATCCTCCAAATAATACACGTATTAAATAACCTGCTCCCAATAATGTGATATCCAAAATCGGGACATTTTTTAATCCAAAACTGTATGCCAGATTGATAAACAGATAAATAACACAGCAAAAACAAGCAGCACCCTCCGCTTTTGCTGCATACAGCAGTCCTCCTGTCAATAATAAAAGCAGCAGACTGATGATTTTTGCTTCTTGAACCGAAACATCACCAGAAGCAATCGGACGTTTCCGTTTTGTTGGGTGCATAGAGTCCTGCTTCCTGTCTTTTATATCATTAATAATATATATGGCAGAGGATACAGAATTAAACGCAATTGTACCAATAAACGTTGTAAAGAAAGCACCTGCCTCCAGATGCTTTCCACCCCCCCCCGAAAAGAAAAGCGGAAACAAAATTAACAGATTTTTTATGTAATGTTTTATGCGGAATAATCTTAAGTATATTTTTAGTTTTTTCATGTTTTATCCCTTCACTAAAGCAAAATTTCTCATTTAAAAATATAACTGTTCTGTATCTTATAACTGATAAAAAACAGAACAATATCCACTGCTATTTTCACGGTTATCTCTTCAAATACAGGAAATATACTGATACCCGCCGTTACCAACAAAGCACTCATACACATCTGTACAAAAGCCAGGGCAAAATATTTTGCTGCAGACTGGCTGTGCTTTTCACTGCTTTTAAATACCAATTTATAGTTGAGCAGATAATTATAAAGCGCAGAAACCACCCTTGCCAAAACTGTAGCTGCAGTAGCATACCATAAAGGGATTACTGTTTTAAACACAGGGCAGAAGAAAGAAAAAAGAAGGATATCCAAAATACTGGAAGAAAAGGAGGAAAGCATAAATTTAAAGAATATACTCCCAAAAATCTTATAAATCCGTATGGAATCCTTTACCGGATCAAAATGTGTTTTATGTTTTGTCTTAGAGTCATAGACGGTTTCAATCCTGACCTCTTCAATTTCAACCCGCCCCCTGCTTTCCACAAGCATATTCGTTTCAAATTCAAAACGCTCCCCATCAGTATTTAAAATATATAACTGTCATTTAGGTTCACGGATTCAGGTACTCATTTTCCTACTCCTGTACAAAACTCATCTCTCAACTGAAATTTATTGTTCTATATTCTTTTCAGCAAACAACAAAATCATAAAACCGGCAACATATCAAAGGTAATATACTACCGATTTACCATCTCTGGCACAAGCTTTCCATCTTTGACACAGTACACCACATCACAGCCTTCAATTGTTGTCAGCCTATGTGCAATAATAATCATTGTTTTCTTTCCATGCAGGGCATTAATGGACTGCATAATTGCTTCTTCCGTTTCATTGTCAAGTGCCGAGGTTGCTTCATCAAACACTAACACATCAGGATTAGTATAGAGTGCCCTTGCAATTCCTACCCTCTGCCTTTGCCCACCTGATAAACGCACGCCATGCTCACCAATTAATGTATCAATCCCTTTTGGAAGCATCCTTACAAAATCAGCCAACTGTGCTTCCTCTAACGCCGCCCAAACAGCATCATCAGAACATACAGCTAAACCAGGTTGTATCCTGCTATCCGGATGGCCAAACACAATATTTGCCCGTATAGTATCGTCCAACATAAAAATCATCTGTGGAATATAACCAATATGGACAAGCCATCCCTCCATATTGGTGGAAACATCTGTGCCATCAGCTAAAACCTGCCCTGCCTGCGGCCTTAAAAGCCCAAGCAGGATATCTACAGCGGTTGTCTTTCCTGCCCCGGATGCGCCGACAATCCCAACCGAACTTCCGACTGGAATAACCAAATCTGCATGTTCAAAGATTTTCTTTTCCCCAGTTGGATAAGCATAATCAATGCCTGCAAAACAGATTTCCTTTGTAAGCGACAATTCTTTCTCTTTCCATCTGATGTCAGGAGTTTCCTCTTCCAAAACCTCCAGGTTTTCCAGCATACTGTCAAGAGCCGATTCATAAAAAGTCACATGCGTTATACCTGCCACCATTCGGTTTACCGATGGTAAAAGCTTCACCGCAGCCATCACAAATGCAGACAGGGATGGGAGCAGGGAATCCATCTCATGTCCTGTGGCAATCATAATGCCAAGCACTACCATCATGGAACAAACAGAAACAAGCTCAATCAAATTTCTTGGAACATTCTGCAAAGTACTGTTCCAGCGTGCCGCATATACCATCTTCTGTCCATATTTTACAAAATTATCCAGAAAAAAATCCTCCGTCCCTGTAACCTTTACTTCTTTAATTCCTGAAATCGACTGCAAAAGCCATTTGTTCGTTTCCGCATAAGTCCTCTGGTAAGTCTCTCCCTCCCTGCGCAGAAAAGGGCGAAGACATTTTGAAATAATGACCATAAGAACCAATAATGATACTGCAACAAAAACGGTCATAAATGGATTAATCACAAATATTGTTACTATAATAGCAAGTGATACAACGGCTTCCGTAAGAAACCCAAGAATTACCGTAAGCATATCAAAGGAATTCCCCGCATCTGTCTGGACAATCCGTACAATTTCCCCTGACTGTGCAGAAAGAAAATACTCATAGGGACGGTGCAAATAAGCTTTTAACAGCTGCGACTGTGTCATAAAACGGTTATTATATACAAAACGATACTGGATAGAATACTCAAAAGTCAGATATGCCGCTTTAACAACAAAAATAACAATAAGCGCTATAATGCACCAAATTACAAAATCAATATGGGTTGTAATCCCAAATATTCTGCAAAGCCATGCACAGATTTTATTTTCTGTAACAATATCCGGATTCATAACAGCAGCTACCAGAGGCAGCATCATAGACACGCCTAGCACCTCAAATCCAGCTCCAATAAGCATCATAAAAAACAGGATAATTACTCTTCCCCTCTGATGCTTATTTAACAATTTATAAAACTTTTTAAATACCCGAACCATACTGCTCCTTTATGTACCACCAATCAAATCCTATGCATAACATTTTTTCCACTTCCGATATCAGCTGATTTAGAGACCGCCGCCGTTCTAATTTTTTAAATAACACTATGCCCCCCCCCAAACAAATGTTTCATTTTTCTAAGGACAAGATATAGTTTTATGTTATGGGCATAAAGATATTTCCGATTAATTAATTGATCAGCCTGTGTTCTTCTACAATTATAAAGAAGTTCTGGATGGACAATGTCAGTTATTGCTTTATAAGATGCTTTTCTAAAATAGCACTTTTCAATATCAGTGCCATCCTTTACAAATAATACTGTATTCTGCCTGTACCACACATCTATATTTTTATCATCCCAGAAAAAAGGACGAACAATATCATATATTACATAATTCCTCTGTTTAAACTTTTCCTTCCAATAACTTAAAGGCTGTTCGTTAACATGGTCTGTCCCTCCCTGTCCCGGAACTGCTGCAGAAAAAAGGACAAAATCAGCATGCCTGCAAAGATTGTCTATAAAATCATCCGCATAATCAGAATGTATGTGTTCTGCGACTTCAAGTGAAATACACAAATCAAACCGTCTGTCCAAGTCAATCTTTTTCGACAAATCAGCCTTCTGATAATTTTTCTCAGAAATCTGAAGCTGAGACCTGTCAGGATTCCCAAAATCCAGTCCAAAAACGTCTATCGATTTATCTTCCTTTTGAAATTGGGACAGCCAGCCTCCCACGCCACACCCAAAATCAACAACACTCATAATCTGAACAGGCGAAAGCATATTTATTATATGTGGAATAATAAGCTCCGCACTTGATATGGAACCTGCCATCTGGCTTGAATAAAACTCTTTATTGTACTCATTCATTTTTTTCTCCTCCCTGTAATGCCATAAAACGTATTAATTTATAACCCTTTGCTTTTTGCAGATTACTTTTCTGCAACCGTCTATAAACATTTTGCCTATAACATAATTTTCCCAATACAAAAGTAGAATACTACCAAATCCGGCATTTATATTTTCAGAACCATAGAAAAATACATTTTAAATTTTGTAATTGTCTTCTGTTTTAAATTATACCCATAAGATTTTTTACACTTCACAAAACCACTGGATAAGCCTCAAATGCATATATTACTTCAGCAGTTAAATATCGCAAAACTCCTGTACATACTAAAGCTGTGATATTAACTACCAGAGTAATACTTATACCCCTAAATATCTGAATGCATAATATCTAGATAAAATTTTGTATGCCGGAAAACTAAACTTAAGTACTATCATTGAAATTTTCCTTGCTACTGTAAAAGTCTCGCAATGCAATACATCCCTATAATGTCTCCTCAAAAATCTTATTATTTTATTTGCTTCTTTCCTGTATTCTTCTTCGCATCCTGAAGCTAACATTTTATCAAGTGTCACAAAATTTGCCCAATATAACTTTCTTACCACAGCATTTTCTAATTTCGGAAAATATTTTCTAACAATGAACAAATTCTTCCTATATGCCTCAATCAAGTCAAAATTTCTCTTTGTAAAAGGTTTTGTAGTAATACTGTCTGCCCTGCAACAATAATAATATTTCTGCTCTGATGTAAAAACTACCCTTTTGCATGCCATTAATATCAGAATAATAACAAACGCATCTTCATGTATTTTCCCTTCCGGATAACAGATTGAATTAAAAACCTCCTTTTTATACAATTTGTCCCAGGCACTGACACCCGCATTTTTTCCTTTGAGTATAAATTCAACTGCTTCTTGTACAGCCAATACCTTATAATATGATTCAGTAATTTTAAATTTTTTACCAGCATAACATTCATATCTTCCACAAGCAGATATATCTGCATTTTCTCTTATGAGATTTTTATAAAGTACCTCATACATATCCGGAGCAATATAATCATCACTGTCCACAAACCCTAAATAATCTCCATGAGCATTTGAAATTCCTGTATTTCTTGCAGAACTCAATCCACCATTCTTTTTATGAATTACACGAATCCGGCTATCCATTTTCTCAAAATCATCACATATTTTTCCGCTATGGTCTGTTGAACCATCATCAACTAATATTAATTCAAAATCTTTAAATGTCTGTTTTAAAATAGAATTAATACATTTATTCATATATTTTTCTACATTATAAACAGGCACAATAATTGAAATGCAAGGTTTATTTTTCATATAAATCCCCCTTCCAATAGGCATCAATACAATGCGAATAACGCTTATCTTTTGGTGGCAGCTTCATATAATCACCATATATATTTTTTAGATATTGATCCCAGCATGTTGGTGCATGAAACATATGTCCATGAAACTCCAAATCTACATAGGGAAGATACTCTGATTTTTTAATCCTGTCCTTTTTACCTACAGTCCACACAATGTCAGCAATATAAACACTTTCATCAAATTTATAAATATTTGCAAGCCCGGCAAGATTCGCTGCACATTTTTTATATCCAATCATATGGGCAACTAACACTAATGGCATCTTCGCTATTGCTCTCCATTTCGTTATTCCAGTTCCAAGATTAGCAACCGAATATGCAAACAAGGTTCTCCATATATTAGCCTTCCGAAGAAGCCTCCCACACTTCTTTTCATCAGATGGCACTCCATCCAATGGAAAAATATCAATCCAAAGTATATTATCCAAATCATTAAACTTTGTTATTGCTACAGTCCGAGTATCAACAATTTTTGCAAAAGGAATAACTGAATTTCCCATCACACCGCTCTTCAGCTTATAATATGGCTTAATACATTCCTCTCGTAAAAGTGCATGCAGACGCATATAATCCGGTCTAGGCATAAAAATGTCTATATCATCATCCCATGGAATAAAATCTTTATGCCTCACTGCCCCTAATAGAGTCCCTGCACATAGATAATAACGCAACCCCTTTTTATCACAATACTCTGCAAAACTTAGAAGCATAAAAAATACCGATTCCCTTATTTCTTGATTTGTCATCTTTTTCATTTCTATACCTCGTCTTTCTCAATTTTGAATGCCCTCTCAAAATTGAGAAAGCATTAATAAGTAGTTTGAAAGGAACTTTCAAACTTATATTCACCCCTTGCAATAGAATATTTGTATACTATAAAACATTTACCAGCCTTATAATCCTTTCAAAAAACCTGATATGGTACACATCCAGCACTATTTGTATACAGAAGAAAAATATAAT
Organism: uncultured bacterium; assembly: GCA_947651225.1. Lineage (GTDB taxonomy): Bacteria > Bacillota > Clostridia > Lachnospirales > Lachnospiraceae > Butyribacter. Next base: position 18,428 of record CANSYK010000062.1, read on the forward strand.
ATAGCCATCCTGCTATCGCTAATAGTAAAAATAAAATAGGCTGTATTTTTTTGATTCTATATATCACATTAGGAATTAATAAAAGCAGGAAAATATCAAAATAATATCCAAATCTCCATACTAATGCTATTCTAACCGTCATAATGCTAACTGCAGCACCAAAAATTGATAACAGCAATAAAATATAAATTTCTTTATTCTTTTTATCATTTGGATTCAAAGTAAAAACACATCCTAATACAAATATTTTAAATACCAAAAATATTGTATATATATTTCCAAAAACGGCTCCAGAAAACTTACTATGCCCTGCCAAAAAATAAGAATAATATTTAGGGAAAACTTTAAAAAATACAGCCAATGTAAAATCAAAACATAAAAATACCACTGTACATGCGAGCATACTTGTCACAATTGTTTTTCTATTAACTTTTTTTAATGAACATATTATAATAAGAGAAATAAGAATAAAGGCTGTAGTGTGAAACCCAAAAGCCACTACCAATAATAGAATTGAAGCAACATATGCCTTTTTTGACTGTTTTTGATTTAATATGGTATATATATTTATCCCTATCGCAATTGCAATATATTGACGCATACTGCACATTGAAGTCAGATAATGGTTAAGCGTTATATAAAAAAATACTGGCCAAAAAGCTGATTTGTTTCCTATATTTTTTAATATAAAATAGCCAATACCAATTAAAATAATGGCGTTTATAGTACCCAAAAAAACTTGTACATTGCAATTTGTAATTTTTCCTATAATATAGTTTAAGAATACATAACCCTGTTCCCAGTTTTTCACCTCCCAGCAGCCCTTGATATTATTAATCCGATAATAACCATTAATATATGCCAGAGTATCAAGGCCGACAGTCTCTGCACGAAAAGTCTGGATTAAAAACATGGGAACAAACGAACAAATTACAAATACTAAGTTTTTCTTTCCTGAGGGCTGACCACAACAGCTAAAGGAAAAACCTAAAATGCATATATACACAAGTAATAAAATATGTACACTCATACTAATTTATTTTCATCTCCATATAACTAAGGTTACTAAAACAATTCCAAAAACATTTAATTATACACCTTTTTATTTCTATCAATTTTTATAAAATACACACTAATAGCAAAAACACTTTTCTGCTTATTGGCATCTTCCATTTCAACAAATCAATGCACGATTTCCTAACTTCCTTTTTTAATTTCTGTTTTATCACCTGCATAACAGGATTGCCTTTATCATATCCGTTTAGATGCATCTGAACCAGCAAAGTAAATCTAGCTCGTTTACAGTTCATTTCATATACTTCCTTATATTCTGGTGTTAAGGACAAGACTCTTTCTTTGAGGCTATCCCAAATATATAAAAGGTCTAATTTTTTCTCGCTAAATCTACTGTTTGTTACGCCATCATAATTTCTGAAATAATTATAAAAAATTATATTGGTATACACAGCTTTTTTGCATTTACTGCATAAATAAAAACTTGCCTCTATATCTTCATTCATCCTTCCTTCTATAAAACGATAATCTCCTAACAAATCTTTTGAAATTAATTTTCCACATATCCCATAGACAGTTGCCTCACCATTAATTCTAAAAAAGCAATCCAGTAACTCTTTCCTTCCCCATACTTCTATTTTAGGAATTGGCTGTAAAATTTTTTTATCTTTGCTACTTACAATTCTCCCTTCACAACTTGCCATCTGTGCCCCATTTTCTTTCATAATCTTGTACAAACACTCATACATATACGGCTCAATCCAATCATCACTATCTACAAATGTTATATATTCACCTACTGCCATATTCAATCCACAATTTCTTGCAGAGGATGCCCCACCATTTTCTTTATGTATCACCTTTATACGGATATCCTGTTTTGCCCAATCATCACATAATAAACCGCTTGCATCAGATGAACCATCTTCTACAAGAATTAATTCAAAATTTGTATATGTCTGATTCAATATTGATTTAATACAGCGATTCACATATTTTTCAGCATTATACACTGGAACAATTATACTTATAAGTTTTGTACAATTCATATAAATCTCCTAATTTTTACGAATATTAATTTATCTATTTAAATCCTCATCCCTTCATCAACATACTCTTTGCCACCTTTCCAAGGAGCAATAAGCATGGCAATATCCGCAGTTTAAAAATAAAACAAATGCATTTACTTTTCATGTCATGTGGCTTAAACCTCCTCAAAAAATCCTGTACTTCATTATCCTTCACCATTCCTCTGGCTGCCTTATATTTTTCAGAATAGGTCAATGCTGGATTTACCGTCTCGTTTCTTGCCAACACCGAAACAAGATGTTTTAAAAATGCATACTGGATTTCATAAATATTTTCTTCGGAATCTGCCCCCAACAAACTAAGAAGTTCCTTTTCTTTGCTATATCGCTCCTTTGACAAATTGAAAAATTTTGGACTGTATTTTAATGCTAATGTCTCTCCTGCTGCAAACCTCCGATAATGGTATGCCGCATAATCTATACAATAGATTTTCCTAAATCCTGTCCATAAAAATGCATTAAAAACAAAATCTTCCATTCTTTCAATATTCTTAAATTCAGCATTCCTTTCTCTTATAACGGAAGCTCTGTATACTTTATTCCATGTATATTGAAAACACTGACATTTCTCCAGACGTACCAATACATCCCCCAACTCTTTGGGCGTACATGCAGTCATAGAATCCGGAATCATATATTTTCTTTGTTTTATCTTTCCATATTTGTCTTCATATTCTTGAATTGCTCCAAAAACTACCAAATCTGCGTCATCCAACATACACTTTTCTAACCGCTCAAGTGTATCGCATTCAATCCAGTCATCTGAATCTACAAACATAATCCATTCACCAAATGCATGTTCCATACCTGTATTTCTCACTGCACTAAGCCCACGGTTCTTTTTGTGGTGAAACACTTTGACACAGGCATTATTTTTTGCATAGTCTTCACAAATCTTCCCACATTGATCTGGTGAACAATCATCCACTAATAAAATCTCATAATCCTTATATGATTGCTGCAATATGCTTTCTAAACACTGATGTATATACTGCTCTACCTTATATACCGGAACTATAATACTTATTTTTGGCATAACTTACTCTCCAAAATTTTTATATCAATTTATTTTTCTTATTTGTAAAACTTTATCACCCCTGAAATTCCCCATCGTAGAATATTCATCAAGCAGCGGAATAAATTAAGTTTCAAATAATTATGGTAAAAATCATACTGCTTTCCAATTAGCTTTTTCTTATTTCCTGTTGTTGAACATGGTAATACCCGATAATATGCCAGTACTTCCTGATTTCCATATGCCCTTCCCTCCAGCTTCACAATCTCCAGCCAGTATGCATAATCATCCCTAATACTGTTTAATTTTTCATCCAAATATATTTTTCCATACCTGGAACAATCATATAATCCGGTAAGACATCCTATATGGTTCATCACCATCATATCTTTTACAGTAATAACCGGCATTGCTTTGACAGGTGTAAGAATGCTTTTAGAATTTTCATCAATTCTCCCATAAGAACAACATACACAGACTGCTTTCTTTTCCTTCATAAAAGCAATCTGCTTTTCCAGAAACTCCGGCATCCAGATATCATCGGCATCTAAAAGCGCTATGTACTGTCCCTGCGCACGGTGGATTGCATTGTTCCTTGCAGCAGCAGAACCTGCATTGTTCTGGTATACATACCGAATCCTTCTGTCCATATCACAGTATTTCTTTATTACTTCTGCAGAATTATCTTTAGAGCCATCATCCACAATAATTAGTTCCCAGTCAGTATATGTCTGCGAAAAAACAGATTCTATTGTTTCCCCGATATATTTTGCTCCATTATAACAAGGGGTAATAATGGAAACCTTGCCTTTTATTTCTTTCCCAAGCCAATCTATTTCTCCTGTCATAGAATATCTTTCTCCTTATATACTTTTATAATCCTGGATATTCCCAAAACTGCATTTTTTAGCCAATTTCCTCTGTCTGCCTTTTTTTCTTCATCCCATCAATACTAATTTCTAAATTATCTTCTTTTGTCACCACAGCTTCCTCCATTGCTGTCACCGCCCCTTCCTCCACCCCTTCGGTACTCTCCGGTAAAAACAGAATCTTCACCGTAGCAAGCATAATCCTGAAATCCTCTGCCATACCCGGATGGGCAATATACATCAAATCCATCTGCAGCTTATCATATGGCGTCGTATTATACTTCCCATAGACCTGTGCATAGCCTGTCAGCCCCGCCTTTGCCTGCAGCCTCAGGCAGAATTCCGGCATCTCTTCTTCATACTGCCTGGCAATCTCCGGCCGTTCCGGCCTTGGCCCGACAATACTCATGTCCCCCTTTAAAATGCAGAGCAACTGTGGAAGCTCGTCCAGGCGGATTTTTCGGATGATACGCCCCACTTTCGTTAAGCGTTCATCATTTTCACCCGTGGAAAGCCTTGCAACCCCATCCTCCTCCGCATCCATTTTCATGCTGCGGAACTTTAATACATCAAACTTTTTCCCGTCCTTTGTCAGGCGGCACTGGCGGTAAAAGATGTCCCTGCCGTCTTCTGCCTTTACGGCAATGGCTGTTATAATCCACGCCGGGGACAATATTATGAGCCCTGCCAGTGAAAAGAGGATGTCAGCCAGCCTTTTTGCCACCAGATAAGCTGGGGACGGGTTAAACCTGCCTGTCCGCAGAATCGGCAGGTGGAACATGTGCATCTGTTTTGCACCGCTCATAATCGTGTCCCCAATCCTTGGAATCACATAGGCTTCAATCCCTTTTTCCACACAGTATTTCAGGATAATGTTCCTGTCATGGCTGTGGATTCCGCTTAAGAATACAGCGTCCATCCCTTCTAACATGCGGATATCCTTAAGACACCCTCCCACCCCTTCTGTAAGGCAGATGTCAAACTTTTTTGCCAGCCCGTATTCCTCCACAAGCCTTTCTAACCCGCTACGCATATCATAAATAACTGCGGACTTTTTGGGCGGGAATACGCTGTAATACCACCTGTTTGCAAGCTTAAACCAAATGGCGGCAAAGATAACCTGGCAGGAAAATACGAAAAGCAGGGGGACAGTGCTTGGAAGGTGCTTTGTCAGAAGCCAGCTCACGACATACATGACAGCATCAGAAAACAATGCCGCCAATGACTGGCTGTATACCGCTTCAAACATCTGGTTCATGGATACCAAAAAGGCATCATAGATTTTCCCAAACATTGCATACAGGAAAAGGAATAACCCTATAACCGCCCAATTCCCTTTCAGATAAAATGGCGACCATGTCCTTTCTGCATAATAAAGGAGCCATGCTGTGGCAAAAGGGACAGTAACCAGAACCGCATCCAACACCTTGACCAGACGCAGTGTAATATCGTGCTTTATCCCTTCCATCTTTTTCCTCCCTGTTTAAACCGTATTCTGTCCCCAAAGTGTAAAGGATTACGGAAACCGATTATCTGCCATATGCTGCATGGCAAGCTGTACCATATTTCCATTATGCCGTGGCACATATAACTCCTGATAACACTCCCTGCAAAGCTGCCCGGCGCCTTCTATGTAATGCTCCCGCCCCGAAAGCGGCTGGCCTTTTGCTTCCCCTGTCAGCCTCCCGCATAAAATACAGCATTCCTTTTCACCAGAATATTGTGGTTCTGCCCTGCTCCTGTCGTCAGCCCTCATCCGTTTCCTTCTTTCCTGCCTTCTGCCTGTTCTCTCCCGTCCACTGCCCTGTCCCAGATTTTTTCCTGCTTCTTGTACGGCCTTTTGCTTCATATCCCTACCTCTGTGGTATCATTTTTTACACACAGATGTTTCCTGAATATGTTTTGGGAGCGGCCATTTCATATTGGCATATATGGCAAAAAACCATTATCACTCCACTCCAAACACCGCAAGCTTCTCTGCCTGCTCCCCTGTCAGCTTCCCGTCCCTCTTTTTCTTCCTCTGCCGGTACACCCAGCTCCCAAGGCGGTAGCCGTCCGGCATAACATACCCTTTTGATATTTCTGCATTCTGGCACTTACTAAAATACTCTTCCAGGGCCTTGCATCCCTTTTCAAACGCAAGCTCTGATGCGGATTTCCAGGAAATCCCGGCTTCTTCCAGGTTTTCCTTTTTCCAGCCCTCCAAAACACCCTTTTTATACTGCATTCTTTGTATGTAAAGCCATTTCCCAAGCCAGATTCCATCCTCCGTCACATACTGCTGCGAAATCTCCAGGTTCCCATGCTTTTTTAAATACTCCTTTGCCAATTGGCAGCGGTATTCCCACGAATCCTTTTTTTCCCAGACCATACCAATTTGGTTAAGCTTCTGCACCTTCTCTTCGGTCAGTTTTTGATTTGTCAATCCTGCATTTTTTCTGGCAAGCCGCAGCTCATTTAACCATTTCCCAAGGTTTTCCCCCTGGTAGACAAAAGTGGAAGGCATATCCAGATTCCCATTCTCTTTGTAATACTCTGCCGCAACCCGGTATTTTCTTTCAAAGCTGCTTTCAGACTTCCCTTCCCAGCAGAGCCCAAGGGCTTCCAGCTTCTGCACCTGTTCTTTTGTAATACCATTCCCCTGTTCTTTAACAGTTTCCCCTTCTCCGCCAGAACCCAAAGCTTTCCCATACCTCTTCCGGTAACTGCTTTTCTGGTTATTCAGCCATACCCCAAGCTTTTTACCATCCTCTGTTACATAACTGC
>CANSYK010000063.1 GCA_947651225.1 uncultured bacterium
CTTCCTGCAAAGCCTCTGCTTTCCCAACATCCACATACATGCTTTCGCCCTCCTTTTTATTTCAAAATCCAGAAATATGTGTTATACTGTAACTGTCCAGCGGAGGGTTGCGAAAGCGCTCTCCTTTTCCTTTTATTGCAGATAATCTGTAAGAATCATCTGGCCCGGGATTCCACAGGCTGAATACTTTTCCGCAGAAAATGCCTTTTTGCCGTCCATATTTTTCTCTGTTTTAACAGCCCTAAATGCCTTTTTATAACAGACAGGCCCATATCCAAGTTCCCTGCTTTTGGGGGTTCCTTAATTTTCTGCCACAGATTGAACATTTCACGCCTTCACCTCATTTCCATAATATTTCTTATTTGTCCAATGGTCTATCTCTGTAGGTTCAAACATTTCCCCGCATTTCGGGCAGTGCGGCAACATCCCCTTTTGGTAATTGCTATCCATGTCCTTAAATGCCCTATTCCTAAACCTTCTGCGTAATTCTTCGTTAGCCATTTCCCTGTAGGAATTTATTTTTTCTAATGCTTTCTCCTGATATTCCTCATATTCTTTTGTGTACTCTACAACGTTCAAAAGAGCTTCAAACGGCTCTATCACTGCCCCGCAGTCATCACAGACAATAATTCTGTTGGCAGTATCAATTATGTAATGCGGCGGGTTACAATTACAAATCTTCTCCCTTCCTTTTTCGATTTTGAAAAGGGTAAATGATACTACTTTATTCCTTTCCTCAATAACATTGCTCATGTCACGCCTTCCTTCCTGACAATACAGGTATTGTCAACAATCCCCTGCAGTTCGTCTGCAGTAAGCCCTATATAATTGTCCATATCCAGCATTTCCTTTGTGCCCTTTTTTCAAAAGCTGCTCCTGATAATAAGACATATCCCCACGTTTTTGATGTGGTCTAATGTCACAACTGCATGATCCTTAATATTTTTCATCCACTTTATGGCTTTTGCTTCATTTTCTGTCATTCCTACACCTCCTAACGCCCACTCCTTAACATACAAAACAATAGTTCTGTCATTGGCCTTTTTCTCAATCCAGAAACACATTTCTGGATGACTACCAACTTCCACCGCCCACTTTCACAATCCATTTCTGTTGGATTTTCGAATTCATCTGCTAATTCAGACATAAAAGGTATTGCTACCATTATTCCAAAATGTGAAGACGATTCTGGTGCTACTTCATGTAAATGTCTTGCAAATGTTCCATCACGAAAATCCTGCAACAAATCTTTATAACATTCCATCGTTGTCACTATGTAATTCTTCTCTCCAAGAAAATTTAATCCGTTTCCACTGTAAACATCCTGTTTGCAACTCTTGATTTCATAGCAGATAAATATGCCCTTTTCTATGTCTGATACAGAACACTGCCCTGCTGGAACAAATTGCATATAGTCAACCCTCTTAGGTTTTCCTTTTGCCGCCCATGGATCCATGCTTACTTCACTTGCCCAGTATTTTCCCATTCCTCCAAATCTTTCTTTAACAAGTAAATCTCCAAGGAATTCTGTTGTTTCTTTTCTGTTCACTAATCAACCTCACTTTCCAGCTTTTCACACCGTTCAAATTCTATAACCCATACCCATGGATCAGCTTCCCAGCCATACTTTCTACGGTCTGATTTTTTGATGGTGGAATTCCAAAGATACGAATACGCCTCTTATTGGTGTTGTCTATCTTTATCCAGAAAAAATATAATGTTTGTTTCATCCCAATGTGTACCTTTACCACGTTTCTTTAAATTTTCCCGGATACGTTCTGTGCACCTGACACACGCACCGCCGTCACGGTCAAGCGGCTGTCCGCAGATATAACACAGACCATTTTCAACATATTCCTTCCGTAATATACCGCCGTTTTTTATATATCTTTTTGCATCATAATGCCGCTTGGAATATTCCCTGAATTTCCCCAGGCAAATATCACACTTTACATATCCCTGCTTTGCTCTTCTTTTCCCACACCTGGTGCACATTCCTTCTGCCTTCCGTTCATTTTCCTTTTTCCGCTTCTGGGCGTTACCCTTTGCCCTGTATTCGGCCATCTCACTGTCTGTCCTGTTTTTCCGCCATTTGCTTTGCCCCTCTGCTATCTTCGCCCTGCACTCCGGACAACGCCCTTCATCTCCAAACAACCTTTCTTTCATGCAATAAGGACAGATACCATGCGACTTATACCAGTCACGTCTTTCTTTCCATTTTTTTCTGCAACGAGAACAAGTTTTCCCATCTGTATCAAGAATACCACCGCACTCACTGCACAAACCTTCTGCAATCCTTTTTTGCCTTAATTTATCCATGTTTTCTTTTGGAGTAAAGTATACTTTAGCGGCCGGCCAAACCTCGTTACTCCTTTCCGGGCGGCAGCACTCGCCGCCCTGTCTTATTTTGTGATACATTTTCCGTATGCAACCAAAATTAAGAATGGTTACATGGCGCCTAATTTATTGCTACAGGAAGAACGATTGTTTTAAAATCGCTGTCCTCAGCTTCCACAATCATTGGCATTTTCGGGCCACCAAAGGAGATGCCGACATTATCACAGTCAAAAGCTTTCAATGTTTCTAGTACCAGCCTTGCATCAAAACCAATCGTCAAAGGTTCCACAAGCTTTTCCTGCAGATCCACCACCTCATGGTAATCGGTGGTTTTATCTTTAATACTCAGGCTCATCTGGTTTTCCTGTATTTCAAACCTGACAGGGCATCTTTCCCCTGTACACATTTTCGCCCTTGTCATGGCATCCAGAAGCTCCTGCCGGGACACGACAGTATGTATTGGCAGTTCTTTGAACATAGACTGATACTTAAAATACGCCCCTTCAACCAGACGGGTATAAACCTCAAATTCCTTTGTGATGAATACCGCCCCTGTATTGTTATGCTTAATCTGCACATCACCGGAAAGCCCAATTGATTTCAGCCTGTCCACGGTGTTTTTGGGTATCAGCAGCTCAAATTCCCCATCATAATCCACCCTGTCCCATGCAAGCACATGCCCGTCCAGCCCGACAAAATTTAACTGCCCTCCAGCCGCCTGCAGGCACATGGATGTCATTGCCGCATTGGCTCCCTGTGCTGGTACTGCATAGGAAACATGTTTTATGGATTCCAGGAGTGTATCCGCACGGATTGTCAGCTCGCTGCCTTCTGCCTGCACCGCTGTTAATGGGAACTTTTCTGGGGACATTGTTTGGTATTTGTTCTTGATTTTGTCAGCTTTAATAGTGATGGATTCATTTGCCGTGGCTGAAATCTCTATCTCCCCTTCCGGTAGGTTGTTAATCAAGTCAAATGCCCGCTCTGGGATGATGAATGTTTCGCCTTCTATGCCGTCTATTTTTGCCTTGACGGCCATTTCCAGATTATTTGCAATTAAATACCCATCCATGGCTAAAATGCCCTGCAAAACCGGCATGGAAGTTCTTTTCGGGACTACCCCTTTAATTTTGTTTAACTTCTGTGCCAGTTCCTCTTTCTGTATCTTCACCCTTTAATTCAACTCCTTCCAAAATAAGTATTGTACAGTGTTTTTCCTGTAACTGATATGGCACAAGTTCCTGTTCTGTCATAAACTTATGGCCGAACAGCTCTTTCATCTTTTTCCAGATATCCCATGGAATCCTGTAAAATTTCATCAGTCCCATGGACACCATGACATAACAATGCGCCCCAAACTTTTCATAAACATCAAGGCTTTTCCATTGGGCATCTGTAATTACGTTTTGCCTAATCCTGTCGGAATCCGTATGCTTTGCCTCAAACATAATCCCTGTCCCGTCACACAGAATCCCTTTGTAATCAGGCTGGCCTTTCTTTTCGTAATATCCCCGGACAACACCATTACTGTCTTTACCGGTAATATGAAAAGGTTCTGGTGTCTTCTCTATATGCGCCCACCCTGCCTGTAAGTAAAACTCACAGGCATTTGACAGCCAGCTTTCAAAAAGCTCCCCGGAAGTTTTGCTCCGCCTTCCAATTACCTGCCTTCTTGGGTCAGCCATCCTGTTGCACCTCCAAATGATTTTCAAGAACTACACCAATATCAATCAGTTTTGCAGCACCAATACCCCGGATATTTCCGATATCTTCCAGAATCTTAACAATGTTTACAGGTTTCGGTTTGGATGCCTGCGCTTTTCCTTTATTGAATCCTTCACTCCTTGCCTTCTCTGCCCTGTCCTCAACATAATGCACCAGTTGTTCATCTGTCATTTTCCGCATTTTTACAGCTTTTTCATGGATTAGGTTTTCATCAGTGGTACGCCTGCAGTTTCTTTTCTTAGCCATAGAATTATTCCTTTCTTCTCTTGATGCTTTTTGTATGGCTATACCGGCAGTACTGTCAGTATAGCCCTCTCCGTTCCTGTTCCATTTAGCCATCACCTTCACCCGGCTCAACCGTGATAATGTCTGCCAGTTCTGCCAGGGCAGGGATATCAAGCCCTAACTCTTTACAGCTTTCCTTGAAACACTCCCTGCACATAAACCCAAACTGCTTCGGCTGTTCCCCGCGTCTGGATCTCGCAAGCAGGGCGATCATATCACTCTTTTTCAAATGTGTCTTGCATACTGCACACATATCAAATAACTTCTTTTTCATCTTGGGGCTTATCTCCGAACGCTTAAGCTGCTTTGGGAAGTCCCTCCGCATATTCTGTTCTCCTACAATATGTACCAGGCTGTCCTTCATAAACACTGGAATACCTGCCGCATCTGCTGCCGATATAATGTCCCCGATCCACTCAAGGCGGGGAACCACCTTCTGTTTATTTTTCCCAGTTTCTGCACCAATAATAATCCAATCCACCTCTCCCAGCCCCCAGCAGCTGTCAAAATGCATATCCTCCAAAATAGGCTCAATGCTTACAAATGTCTTTGCATTGGCCGGGAGATAGCTGATCCTCCCCGTCTCTGACCTCCTGGTAATAGTCGTCCCATACCACACATTTTGTAGTAACGGAACTCCATATTCTACATATCTTTTGGGATTCTTTGTTAGAAACAGATAATTATGTATAGGGTACTGTATACAGACCGAAAATATGTCATTAAGCCAGCTGTCTGGTATCCAGCTGCCAAATACATCTGACATGGCACCAACAAAAATGTTATTGCCCATTTTCAGTTTTTCAGGATAGTTTAGCCTGTACCTGTGAAATGTCGGCTCAAACCCAAATGGATATACCAGTTTTTTCCCTGTTTCATTCAGCATAGGGGCATCCAGAACATATAAATCCTCCCCGCCATCTGCCGCCGATACTAAAGAATAATCCTTTTTCGCCATCTTGTTCAGCCGCACATCTCCTGAAAACCTGTCCGTCATTTTCCTTGCGTAACAATATGGGCAGTTATGCCGGCATCCTGTGATAAAATTCCATGTATGGTCGCACCATTCGATTTTAGACCGATTCATAAGCTTCACCTCTTTTCGCAAACCCTAATTCCTTATCTTCTTTCCACCTGGTTCCGGAAAAGTTGAGCTTCTGCCCGCACTGGCTGCAGCATTTTGGTTGATAATTAGGACCCGCATTTAAGATATGGTTACACCTCGGACAGTGCTGGCATTCATGCTCTGTTATGACAAACCCATACTTTAGATAAGTTTCTGTTTTGGGTATAGGTTTTCTCGCTATGTTTTTAACCAGCAGACAGCATAGGGTACTTCTCTTTTCATCTTCCATCTTATGAATCAAATTCTTAATTTTATATTTTTCCATAAACCCTCCTATCCCTTTGCTATCATCAAATCCGCCTCAAGGACATCGGCAAGCAGTTTCCCGGCCAAGGCTCCATGCCACACCTTTGTCTGGTTTTTCCGAAGTTCTGCAAACTCTTTTTCCCTTAACGCCGCAGACTGTGCCGCAAGCTCTTTATCCGCCCTGCCAAGGCGCTTTTTGACTTCCCCCTGCCATTTCCGGATGAATGACACGGCTTCCTTAAAATCTTTGTCCTGCCGGTCTCCTGTGGTCCGCTTCTGCCTTGTTGTCCCGTCAGGCTCAATCTCCAACGTATAATATGGTTTTTCGGTATCTTCTGCTTTCCGGAGGAATACGATAAAAGATTCCCTCCGCTGGATGCGGTCAAAGTAGATGTCACTTTTATCCAGACAGTGCCCAAGTTTCCTGCCTTCGTAGATGATATCTTCAATTTTTGTGGGTACAACCACAGCATACTGTCCATCCATGTACTCATATTTATCTTTGATGGACTGCAGGATTTCATCCACATCCGGATACTTTTGGATAATCTCACCAGCACGCTTTGTTACATCAGCGCCGCCACATAACCTTACCAAATCATCATGGGCCTGCCTTACATCCCTTGGTTTGCATATTAACTCTTGCTGTATATCCATTTTCATGCGCAGCGCCATTGATAAATAGTCCCTCCAGAGAATCAGCACTTCTTTGGTCTTCATCTTCCGTTGCCTGCACTGCCGAATGATATAATTCATTATTTTCCGTTCTGACATCCTGTCTGAAATAAAAGCAACATCATCTGGATTGATTCCCTTCTTTTCAAAATATCTTATGGTTTCATTATCAATACTTTTGCCGGTGCCCTCTTCATGGCGCATCCAATTGAGCGCCATGCGCCCGCCATTGATATCCCTGAGCCGGTTCATCTGTTTCTTTGTTATCCCAAGCTGTTCCCATGGCTTTCCAGAACCTGTAAATTCATACTTGGTAATTTCAAGCGCCATCCGCAGCAGGCCTGTCTTAACCATCATTTCCATTTTTTGTGGCATCTGATCAAACTTTTCCAAATAGTCTGTCGGGGTAAACCCTGTTTCCCTCCTGATTAGTTCCATTGCGCAATACTGGTATCTCGTGCCCTCAAACATCCTCTTGTTGATTGTCCTTGGGTAAACCGGCCCAGGACAAAGGACTATGTTTGACATGCCATAAAGATTCTTGTCATCCCAAAATTCTTTGTCATCCCATGGGGAATATTTTTTAAAATATTTGCGTGCTTTAGGCCTTATTCCATGTGGCAAATCCCCAGTCCATCCCGGGTCATATCTTCCCAAAGGATAGAATATGCGCCCTACTTCCGCCAGACTTGTTCCCTCCCCGGAAAAATTCACCCATCGGGTTGCATAGAAATGCCTTTCGCAGAATTCTGTGCCAATCTTTTGGAACAGTAGGACTTCTTTTCCGAACTGGTAACCTGGGACAGGATTGCTGTTTTCATAATCCATGCGCTTAACAGTACATCTTGCCCCACAAGACGGGCAGGTTATTATCTGTTTAGGCTTTATCTTCCCCCTGCCATATTCCTGTTCTTTCTGACATGCAGAACAGACTGCCTTTGTTGATTTCTTTTTACGGAATGGCAGCATATACATGACATGCTCTTCCACAAAAGACATTGCCCAATTCTTAAATCCCTCTGTCGGTTCTGGCACTGCCGCCATTTTCTTATCAATCCGGTCACGTCGGCAGAACTCGGCCTGTTGATGCTTATACTGCGAAATTTCACTCTGTAGATAATTAATGTCGCAATTCCAATCTGTATGGAAATTATCATCTTCCCCATACACAAACTGGTGGATAATATCCGCAGTTTCCCTGTCTGCCACCGTTTTCCAGTCGGGGTACACGCTGTATGGAAGATGGAAGCCCTTGCCATTCCGTAAATCATCATATTGCCTTCTTCCCCAACGTGGTACATTTATGCAAGGGCTTTCCTCTGGAATGTAGTTTTCAAAATCGTTATGTGACAGTGCAATCCGTACCACTGGCTTATCCAGTGCAAAATCAATAACGAGTATGTCTTCACCGCAAATATTATGTATTTTGGCAACAACAGACATCGTTTCTTTCTCCCCTGTGGATTGCCATGGTATTTTCTCAATCAGCTTTCTTTTCAAGATACGGCCTCCTCTCCATTAACCAGATAAGCAACATTCTGCAGGTATCTTTTCCCGTCCACTTTATAAACCGTCATGGCAACAATTTCTTTGCTGTCAGCAGCCTCCTGTGCCATGCCAACAACAGTTCCGGTTGGGGCGGTACATCTGGGATTTTTTCCTCTCACAATCCAAAACCCATCACGTGCCCTGCCATAAGCACTTTCGTTTTTCACCATGCTGTTTGTTTCCAAATATGGATGGTCTGACATATATAACAGGGCATGTGCAACAAACTCCTCCATGGACAGTTTTTTTACTAATTTGATTCTGGTGCAGGCAATTTTTGTATCGCTTCCATCCTCATGTATATCCCCATCCGCATTGACAACATAATATATAGATTTGCTAAAATCCCGGTAATATGACAAACAATCCAGCGGATTGTAACAGCAATGGAACCCGTCCCTTACACAGTTTGCTTCCTGTTCCTCCAGCCATTCATTTTCTTTATATTGAAACCTTCCATGTCCCATTGTACATGTCAGGTCTTTATTAAATCCCTTATATGCCTTGATCATGTTGCCCTCCTTATACGCCAAGCAAATCGAACATGGAAATTTGTCCATCCACAAATTTGTCTTGCTTTTTTGGAGAGCCCGTCGCTTTCGTGTCCTCTTTCTTTTCCACAGGTTTTATCTCCTGCTTTCTGGGAACAGTTTCCTTTGAAGCCGCTTTTTTCTTTCCAACAGCTTTCTTTTTGTCAGCAGATTTCTTTTGAGCTGTAGCCGCCTTTTTCTCTTTTTCAACCTCTGCCTTATCGTCTTTGTCATAATATTCCTTAATCCATTCAAAAAGCATGTCACTTCCCACTGGCGTCATGATTGGAATATTGTTGTTTCTAGCGGCAGCTTTCTCCTGGTCGGACGGTTTCCTAAGCCCCATGGCCTTATCTGCACAAAATTTCATGCAGCGCTCCATGCTTTTATGGGCAAGCAGGACTTTTTTCTCAAACCCTGAATCCTGCTTAGACCAGCTAATCAACTCCTTAAATATCAGGTCCATCTGTGCCTGCATTACATTTTTGAACTCTGGCTTTACAGAAGCAAGCATTTCATTTTCCTCTGCAATAAGTTTCTCTTCGCCGCTGCTATAAGATTCCACATCTTTTACTACATCATCCTGCTTCTTATCCGTGTTTTCTGTTGTGACAGCTTCTTTATTGCCACACTCCAGGTTCGTAATCTCTGTATCTGCCATTGCGCCGCTATTTATCATTTGTTCATATTCCTTTTCAAGGCGCTCATTTTCCACATCAAAAAGAGTGTTGCCATCCGCATCATAAAAAACCGTCACTCCCTCACGCTTCAAAATCTGATATGCCACACCAGATACTACAACATTGCACTGCTTATCCTCTCCTTTATAACCATTCCTGAAATATTCTTTTACAGCCTGTGCCCATGGTTCGCCATAGGAATCCCCATCTGTTTTTTCTGCTGCAAAATGCCTGGTCTCCGTTTCCATTGCCTCCCTTGCCCTCTGCCATGTTTCAGACTTTAGGGCTTCCTTATTCTTTTCAGAAATATTATCCTCATTAAATCCGTTAACCCCCATAGCCGGCCTCCTTCCTGTCAAAATCAAAAAATACAAAAAAGTGCTCTTTTTCCACTGTTTTTTCCGTGGTTACGGTTCCACCAAATAATCCCAGCAGCAATTCCTTTTCCCGGCGCATTTCCCAAATATCATGCATAAAGAGTGGCGTAATCCATACTTCCTGCCCCTCTGTATCCTTGGGGAATAACACATGCCTTGTGGGTGGGTTCGTCAGGCTGTTTCCGATGATGATGTACCCAGGACATCCAATAAGAGAAAGCTGGATATATGCCATCTGGTCAAACAGCCCCAGAAAATCTTTTTCTTTCTGGCCAGCTATGCCGGCATGCTTCATCTTTGCCACGTATACCACCTCCTAAAACCGATAGTTTAAATCCCTGCCTTCCAGCCTGACAAGGCTTTTCCTGCACATCTCAATAATCCGCCCTCCTATGGCCTCGTCAAACTCCATCAGTCCCTCCAGTGATTTTTCTGTTGATATAATCATTGGCAGGTTGTTCATATAGCGGAAATTCACTATCTCGTATAAAATATTTATATCAGACTCCGTTATTTTCCCTTTCAGCAGGTCATCAATGTAAAGCACCCTGGCAGAAGAATAACGGCTTATTTCCCCCTGGTATATCTGTCCGTCTGCGGCATGCTGCTTAAGTTTTGTTACCACATTCCGGTATTCCATATACACCACAGCAACCTTTTCTCCCAAAAGCCAGTTGCAGATTGCCATGCCCAGGTGTGTCTTCCCGGCGCCTGACTGTCCTGAAAAAATAATTGAGTTATACCTTGTGTTTTCCATCTGCCGGAAATTCCCGCAATAGCGTTTTGCTTTATTTACTGCGGCAACAAGCTGCTCTATGTTCCTTGTATCAAAATTATCAAAGCTTTTGGCAGTGAATTCCCGGGATATCCCGCTTTGTTCCAGACGGCATTTTGCTTTTTCCATGGACATACATTCACATTCCCTGAGGCATGGATAACCCAGGCTGTCTGTAACAGGTATCCAGCCCATATCCTTGCAGACAGGGCACTTATATTCCCTGTTGGCTTGTTTTGGAAATCCAGACACCCCGGATACGATTTCTTCCACCCTTTTTTCAAATTCATCCATTGCCTGGACCACCCCAGTCCTCGTCTTCCAGTTCTTTCAGCCTGGCGCCGTATCCGCTGTCTGACGCCTGCTGGTATCCCCTGCTTACAGGATTCCCATGGTCCCGTCCTCCCCTGTCCTGCCTCTTGGAAAGCCAGCTGTTAATAAAACGGTTAATTCCCCGTTTTGTTTTCCTTTTTGCCGGGTTTGCGAGCAGCCATCCTTTCATGCTCCGCAGTTGCTGCCGTACATCAACAGCCGGATACAGTTCCTCCCAGTTTTTTATCTCTTTTTCGTAGACAGGGTGTTCCTCCTCGGTATTTAATTCCAGTGTGATAAAAGGCTCTTCCTGCAGCCTGGAGGCCTGCCCGCCAGGACTCTGGGCAGAAATAATATTATCTGGTTTACTATCTGGTTTTATATCTGGTTTATTATCTGGTATTGGTTGGACATTACTGCCCAATCCATTGTCCTCTTTAGTTTCTTCCATTTGACATTTTTGGCCAATGGATAAGTCCCCTTTGGTTTCTTCCATTTGACATTTTTGCACAATGGATAATCCTTTTTTGCTCAATGCATACCACAATGTACGGTCATAAGAGCTTTTATTATAATTGCCAGTAAGGAGTATCCCGTCTTCCCGCAAATGTTTCAATGCATTTCTTATCTGCTTTTCAGAAACATAAGGGAACAGTTCGTTGAAAGCCCTGGTGCTGTTGTAAGTCCAATAACTGCCGTCATAAAAGTTCATTTCATTGGCCCTGTTCTTTTCTGTCCAGTAATAAATATGGTTCAGAAGTATGGACTCCAGAAGGCCGTATTGTTCTGCAATTTCCGTATCAAAAGTATGGGTCATATTCCCTCCTGTTCTTATGCGGGACATCGTCTGGGCAATGCCCGCATACTGTTAGTAAACCACCCTGCTTCCTTCCCCTGTTTTAACCACATCTAGGCTCTGTGGGAATCTTGCCTTCATAGTCGGGTCATGGGTAATTGCCATAATCTTTATGTTTTTATATCTGTTCTGGATAGCTTCCAGTGCGTCACAATATGCCTGGATGCCATCCCCATCCAGGAACGGAGGCTCGTCAATAAAAAGCATTCCGAGCTGGATACCGGCAGATGATGATTTAATTTCAGAAAGGGCAAGGATAACAGACAGGGAAGCCTTTACCTTTTCCCCACCGGATTTTGACAGGTACGGCAGTACCGACTTTCCATATTCCTCAATCAATACATCCAGTTCCAACACTTCTTTTTTGTTGCTTTCCTGTATCCCCTCTGTCCGGAAGGATATCCCCATTTTCCCGCCTGTCATTTGTCCCATAATCTGGTTTGCCGTACTTTCCATCTGGGGCAGGATTGTCCTGACAATCTGGTGCGGGATACCAAAGTATGAGAAAGCATCTTTTAAGATGTCATAATCTGCTGTTTCCATGGAAAACTCATTTACTTTTTGCCGCAGCAGCTTCACTTCCCTGTGGATTCTTTTAGCATCTTCTGCTTTCTGCTGTAAGGAACCGATTTTCTTCTGTATCCTGCCAATCTGTTCCCCAAGCCTTGTTATTTCCTGTTCATGGCCGCTTACTGCCTCCCTTAACTCGCTGATATCCCCTATAGCCTGTTCCTCTTTCCTGATATCCTCCTGCTTTTCCGTTATCTCCGTATCGATATTGGAAATTTCGACAGACATCTCCATTACCCTTTCTGTTGCTGTTGCCTTTCTTTCCTCCACAACCGGGAGCTGTTTTTCCTTTTCAAGCCATGGTTCCAGGGCTTTGATGGAAGCCAGCACTTTTCCATGCTCCTCAAATGCTTTCGCATACTGGTCACGCTCCTGTCCTGCCTTTGTGCCCTTTAATCTGGCTTCCGCCAGCCTCTTTTCTGCTTCGAGTATATTTGACTGCAAATGCTTTATATCAGCCTCTAACAGGGCAATCTTAGCCTCCCGCTGATTGATGGCTTCAAGCTTCGATACATAAGGTCTTAACCCGGAGACTTTTTTAGAAATTTCAGCAACTGAACTGGTATCAAAATCCATATCCGACAGCTGCTTTTCCAGCTCTGAAATTTGCTGATTGACAGGTACCTCTTGTTCTTCATAAGCTTTCTTTCTCTCCGCATACTGCCCTGGATAATTCTCCAATGCCTGTTTTGCAGAAACAGCATCCGCCAAAAAACCACATTTCGCATTGGCAATATCCACACACTCCACATCAGATAGCAGTTCTGCTTTCTTTTTCAGGCCGTCTTCTGCTATCTGCAAACGCTGTACAGACGCTTCATACTGTGTCGAAAGCTGCTGTAAATGATGCTTTGCCTGTGTCAGTCTCTGATCCAGCGCACTGTAAGAGCGCTCCCTTTCATATGCTTCATCCTGTAACTTCTTCTGCCGCTCATACTCTGCCGCTTTTTCCCTGATAACAGCATCCTGATCCGTTGGCTGAGCCTCTGATAATTCTATTTCTTTCTGTCTTACTCTTGCCTTTAATGTGTCAATGTTTCCCTGTTCTGCAGCCGCCTGTTTTGCAAGATTTTCGGCCTCCTGCTTTTTAGAAGAATAGAGTGCCGATTCTCCAGCCAGTTCCAGTTCCCGTTCCAAAAGAACTTTATGTTCCTTAACTTTCGCCTCAATTTCTTCCCTGCCGTCAAGGATTGCCAGGCTGCTGTCAATGACTGCCTGCTGGGAAGCTTTATTCTGCTCTGCCATGCTCTTTTTTTCCTGCAATGCGGTTATGGACGCTGCCAGCTTGTCCCTCCTTTCTATAGCTTCCTGCTGATGTGTAAGGGCTAATTTATACTTATCCCTTGCTGATGTTTCCGAATCAAGACGTATTCCTAAAAGTTCCAGCTCTGAATTGCAGTCCTTAATTTCCTGTTCCGGCTCCCCATATAGCTGGAGAGTAGCCTCATGGAGCTCAATACTATGTTTAGCCTCCTTCTTTTTCGCTCCACATTCTTTAGCCTTCTCTATGGCCGCTTTATGCATACTGTCGTAAATTTCCAGCCCCAGAAGCCGGCTCAGGATGCCCATTCGCTCTTTCTTATCTGCCTGCAGGAACAAACCATACTGGTCCTGCATAATCAAGGCACATGATTTAAAAGCCATGCAATCCATACCAAGCAGCTGTTCTATCCTTTTCTGTGTTTCTGCTGACTTACTGCAGGTGCGGTTTTCCCATTCTCCATTTACCTTTTCCGAAAGCCCCAGCGTCAACGCTTTGGACTTTGTACGGGATCTGGACACCCTGTATAACTGCTCCCCAATGCGGAAAGTAAAAGTAATATTCCCGGAACGCACCCCTTCGGCTTCCCTGATCCAGCCGGTAAGGCTGCCTTCCCTTGGCTGCTCATACAGGCAGTCAACAACGGCATCCATGAACAGAGAGGATTTGCCCGCTCCGTTCACACCATTAATTGTGCAGAAAGATATATCCTCAAAATCAAACGATTCCATTGCATAATTCCTGTAATTCCTTACTTCGATCGCAATCGGCTCAAATTCACCAGTCAATATGGAATGGTTCCCATTTGTCAGTGCCTGTCCTATGATAGGTTCTGCTTTTTTAATTATTTCAGGAATCCTTTCTTCTGCTACCTGCCGTTCTTTCAGATATTCCCTAAGGTTTTCCTCTGGGTCTGAACGCTTCCCAAGCTTCTTTTTGTTTGGGTCTGCAACAACATTGTCCGGGGCAATGTCCCAGAGCATGAACGCACCGTCCTCCAGTAGTTTCTTTTCCAGGAGCGCCCTGTTAAAAGCCTTTTTATCTGCCTCTGTGCTGTCATAAAATACCCTGACGATTTTATAGTCCACTTTCCCTGACCATTTTGCCGCAGCAACCATATCCAGTGCGCCATTGCTGATTTGACGGATATCATCCGCATCCAGATGTATAGTAATAAATTCCCTGTATGGCGTATTCATAAACCTGCTGTCTATATGCTGGCTGTCCTCAAACTCATGTATCCAGAAGCCTCTTTTCTGGCCTTCATCATTGAAATTCAAAGCATTTACTGCCCCAGAATAAAATGTGTTTGGTACATTGGGGAGTTTCTGTGGCCTGTGGATATGCCCAAGGCAGGCAATGTCATATCCTGCTGTATGCAGGGCATCCGGTGACAGGACAGGCTCAAACTGCTGCAGGAATGTACTTTGTCCGCTTTCTGTATTGCAGCCTGGAACAGTATAATGCGCCATAAGGGCTGACGGGAGTTCTGTGGAACACAAAGCTTTTAACCCAATGCAGATATTATTCAGCTCAGAAGAGAACGCAGCATTCTCTTCATCCTTTGGAAGCCCAGGGTACTTTGCCCTGTAATATCCAATATCAAACCCCGGAATGCATGCTATATCCATAAATTCCGTATGTACAACCATAGGCTCCATTACCGTGCTGACATTCCCAAAGTGTCCGCAGTAATCTGACAATGCCAGAAAAAACTCTTCCCCGTCATGGTTTGGCGTGCCCCTCAGCACCACCACATATTTACTGGCTTCCGCAAGCCTTGCGATTGCCCGGAATACCACCCTTTCCTCATAATGTCCCCTTTCAGAATAGGTACCTGCGGCATCAATCAGATCCCCAGAAACCATAGTGATATCAGGATGCTCCACTTCTGCAATCTCTGCCACCCGTTCCACACAAAGCTCTGTATCTTTTTCCCGGAGGTTCACGCCGTCTACTACAGGCCCCCTCCTCCTGCCAATATGCCAGTCTGCTGAATGCAGTATTTTAATCATCTTCCATTCCCCCTTACTATTCTCTGGCACTTATAACAAAGCGGCCGTTCATAATGCTGCACGGAATAATCCCAGACCTTTTCCTCTATCTGCTCACCGCATTTGTCACAATAGAAATCATTCCTTTCCGGCTCTGATGGAGCTTGTGCCGGTACATTTTCTGCTTCTTTATATGTACCATCTACATAATCATCAAAATCCCCATACGCTGCACTTTGTTCTGGTGTTCCTTCCGGAGGGCGTGTTTCAATCTGCTGAACAGAGGGCGGGGTTCCAAAAAGCCTGCCAGAGGATTGGAACATATTATCAATGGCAGCCCGTTTTACTTCTTCATTACCAAGGTTCGGTACAAGATATGCGACTACAAAAGGCTTTTTCAGTTCTTGTAATGTATAAGTCCCTTTTATATGAAGCGCTGTCCTGATTGCTCCATTCAAAGCCTTAGCTTCGCAAATCTGTGGCAGGAACTTCAAAAATTCGCTTTTTTGGTTTGGTGTCATACTTGCAGTTACATTATCCACAATAACCTCATTTGTATCTGATACAATAAGGTCTTCCCCTGTCAGCTGCGGCACTGAAATAGTAACCTTAAATGCCACGTCTTTATTTTTACAGTTCCCGCATTGGACAACTTTCCCACTGTTCTGATTAACAGCAACGCACTTCTGGCAGGTAGCAGGGATAACATGCTCACTGGAAACCATCTTGATTCCTGCTCCGTCTGCAAGCTTCTTTAACCCATTTTTGGTAATCGCATACAAATTGGGAACAGCAGGATGATAATTCCCGTTTTTGTCAGTCCACTCATTTTTTGCTTTCTGCTGGATATATACCTCGCCTTCTGCTGGATCTGTTTTTATACTGATTGATTGCACCACAGGTGACTTGATTTCTGGAATGGCTGCAATGGTATCCGTATTGCAAAGCAGATTAAACTGCTCTTTCGGATATTCCTTTGCCAAAGATAATTCATTCATAGATTTTACCTCCATATTGTGATTTTTGACTTGATTTATGCAGATGGAAATGCTACAATATGGCTAGCTGTTGGAGCGCCTTGACTTTTTGTCAGGTGCTCTTTTTCCATGTTGCAGAATTCCATACAAAAATCCATGGTTAGCTGTGAAAAGGCAAGCGCCCTCACATATTCCTCTGTCAGCCTGGCAAGATACCAACGCTGCAAGACAGCCTGCTTATGTCCATGCTTATAAATGTGTTCCTGCTTCCTTTTTGCAAACTCCAAAGCTTCCGTAAACTGCCCATCCGTGATATCACATCCCAGAAGCCTTTCTACTTCTTTCTTTTCTATCTGCATATATTTCCCTCCAAAATCCTGTAAAATTGTGTATTGCCTGATAAGCAAGCCAATAGAATACCGGCAGTACCAGATACTCACCTCCTACGGCATCATAGCCCCTCTCGAGGTATGCACAGGCAACAGCCCACTTCCCAGCCCTGTATGTTGCTGCTATTGCGCCTGCTATTTCAACCAGTTCCCAGGCAAGTGTCCTTCCCTTCATCTACCCATCCCTTTCTGTGTAAAATGTATGCTTCCCATGGACAAATAACTTTTCCAGGTTATCCCTGTGCCATGTGGACTTACTTTTACTTTCAAAATATAATGCGCCCCTGCTTCTGTCCCATCCTCCCAGGACCATATCCAGTGCTGCTTGGCAGTCTTCATCCGGCACTGATTCGTCAAACTTTCCGCTGGCAACCGGGCTGAACTGCCTGTCCTCATAAATAACATCCTCAACGGTATCTGGAAAGCTACTATCCTTTATCCTGTTCATCACGACCAGAATCACCAGTGCCTTCCCTTCTGTATCTTCCCCTTCTGCTTCTGCCATGGCCAGTTTTTCGAGCAGATATTTTTCATGTCTGGATAAACCATATATACTGCTTTTCTTCAAATATTCCTGCGTAACAACCTTCGGTACCCCTTCCAGCTTTGAAGATTCCACTGCTGGCGGTTTTATCACCGGCCCCGGCCCCGCACCCTGCCCCTTCATACCATTATTGGGGACTGCCATGGAAAGAAGTGAAAGGAATGAAACTCCTGCCATGCCTAAACTAACCAACCGTTTTCTCTGCATATCCTGCCCCCTCTCTTTCCAGACGTAAACTAAGCTGCCCTGTCCCCGGAACCTCTTTTATGTTCCTCATGAAGAATTCCTCACGCTGCCTTTCTTCCTCCTCACAATCACATTTCTCTCCTGGGTCCAGTGTTGCATGGCACCTTGGGCAGACATTGAAATAAGCCATCCTTATCACCTCCCTGACACTTCTCTTACCACCATTCAATATTTCCATTACTGGTTTCACGGTAATGCCACCATTTACCGCTTTCATATGCAATACATACATTTCCATCCCCATCCGTCCAAACCTTCTGGATTTCTCCCTCATGCCAATATTCCAATGCATCCTTATGCATCTCTGCATACCTCTTTGCTGCCTTTTCCTTCATAAGCCGCCTCCTGACTCTCACTGACTATCCTGTCCACATCCTCAATAGGGATTCCGTAAATCTCTGCAAACAAGTATTTGTTCGCTTTACCTGCCGGAAATGGAGAGCATCCTTTTACTTTTGCATAGTTATTTACGTTGCGGACAATCTCATATGCCTTGCTTTTTTTGCAGTTCATAAGTATTGCCACATCTTCTTGGGTAACAAATACATTGGTGCCCCTTTTCACAACACCCTGCGCTGTTGCCAAAGCCCCCATACAATCCCTCCTTACAAATTCTTTTTCACCCATATTTTCAGGTTCTGGGTAATCCCTTCCAATTCTTCAAGTTTTTCAAGCACCCTTTTCATGTCAGGCTTTTCCTCTTCTGATATAACCCCGTCTGCCGCAATGTTCAGCAAAAGCTCCTCTGTTTTATCCAATTCTCGGAAAGCGAAAATTGCTCTAAGCGAAATCCTGTCCAGGCTCTCAACCTCTGCTTTTGGTATTTCACACCCCAAAGGGCATATCCCTGTACAGTAAAAGTTCCTAAGTTCTGGCGCATTATATAAGTCTGCCATTAAATGAACTTCTTCTGGGTAAGGGTTCACAACACCTTTCTCTATCCGGTAGAGTCTCCCTTTTGCGATGCCCATAATCTCTTCTGCGCCTTCCCTGCTGCTTAGACGTTCATTGTGCTTTGACGCCTCGCAACGTGCCTGGAAAAAGATGTTGGAGCTTGTCATTGCAGTAATATTTGACATTTTCCTTTCTACCTCCGTGAATTATACTGTTAACAAATGCATTACCAGTTGATACAACTGAAACCTTAAAAATTATCAGAAACCGAGGTACCGATATGAAATCCGAAAATAAAACTAACGATACTAAAACCAGCTGCATAACTGTCGAAAGACCAGCTGCTCCTGCGTCCTGTCCAAGCGATAAAACCTTGTCACCGGAACTGTCAGAGCTAATCGAAGCTGCCTCCAAACTTCCTGCAGACCACCTTGACCTGCTGATTAAAATTGCCCGCCGCATAACTCCTGAATAACCTCTGGCAATTTACTGGATCTGTTCCATCCGACAGCCGGATTCCTGTGGCTGCATCCCCAGTGCTTTATTAATTTTCTGAACCGTTTCGTCAGGCGCAACAATTCTTCCGTTAATAATTGCAGAAATGTAAGTTTTGGAAAGGCCTGTGGATATTGAAAGCTCTTTCAAAGTAAGATTTTTTAAAATCATCTGTGCCTTACACTGCCTTCCCCATGGTGTTATTGATTTACTCATGCAAATTCTCCTTTCTTTTTTTACTTTAACAAGTTGCAATAACGTGTTATAATAAGTATGCAAATTTCTTGAAAGCGAGGTGGTTTCTTGATTTTTACGGCACCGCCTTTTGAAGATTATTGCAACTTGTTAATGTATAATGTTATTATAATGCGTTAATTCACGTATTTCAATATATTTTGCGTTAATTCACGCATTTTTTGCATCTTGCACAAAAAGGAGATGTTAATTTTATGAATAATGTACAATTTGTTTCCACCATTAAACTTTTATGTAAAACAAAAGGAATTACAATTTCGACACTCCTTACAAAATGTTCCTTGCGAAAAAGTCTAATTTATGATGTAGAAAAACGTAATGCAAAACCATCTATTGAAATTGTTGAATCAATTGCCGATTACCTTGACTGCTCCGTGGACTACCTGCTGGGCAGAACTGACAACCCAGAAATCAATAAATAGGAGACCTGCATATGAAAAAATATATTACAGGCTATTGCCCTGTTCTGGATGACGAATACCGCATCAAAATCACTTATCTTGATGCTTCAACTATGCATAGCCAAGGATTTGTGAAAGAGCGTTTCCGGTGCGAACACTCTATTCATACAGGTTGTAGTTTGCCTGACTGCCCGATTTATGAATCTGCCCCTGATACGCTATAGCAACCCTTTTTTCAACAGATCATTCAGTTGGTCAATGGTCAGAATCCCAGCCTCTTCCAGCTTCGTTGTTGAGACATAGTATGGATGGTAGATTTCAGGCAACTCAGGCACCAGAGCTGTATCAAGGATGATACGTTCTGCAAAAAGGTCACCCCTTAAAACAGGACGACTGCTTTTTGACTTGTCGTGCACGAACTGGATGCTCCTTACTCCTTTCAGATCTTCGCCATCAATGTATACATGCGTGACAGAACCCTTGTTTTCGATGCGAACAACCGGAAAATCCAGACCTTTAGAAAGACTCACGCTACCTACCTCCTTTCGATTGGTTGTATTTTTAATTTGTTGATGTAACTCGTTGTTATGAGAAGTATTTGTAACTTGTTGTTTTATGTTGTTATCATAATCTCTAACTTTAGAGATTTCAAGTGTTTTTTATCTAAGTTTAGAGATTTTGATGTATTGCACAAAAAGCGAGGTTATTTTTTATGTATAATTCACAAGATGTTGCTGAAACCATTAAAAACGTTTCAAAGTCAAAAAACATAACTATTAAAAAACTTCTTGAGGATGTTGGTCTTGGATTTAATACAATGTCAAATATGAAAACATCAATGCCAAAAGCAGATAACCTTGCCCGTATTGCCGATTATCTGGACTGCTCCGTCGACTACCTGCTTGGCAGGACGGACAATCCAGAAATAAACAAATAATACCAATACATTTCTGAATTATAACCATATATAATAATTAAAAAGAAAGAAAGGATTGATATTATGTTAGCAACAACAGCCCATAACCTTGTACAAAATTTTGATAAAACTTGTGATAACGTTGTCCAAAACTGTGAACCTGTCATCATCACCCGTGACAATGACAATAATGTTGTCCTTATCTCCCAGGCGGAATACAATAACCTGCTTGAAAACATCTATGTACGCAAGAGCAAGGCCAACTATTCCCGTTTGCTTGAGTCTATTGAAGAAGCAAAAGCAGGAAAACTTACTGTCCTTGATATAGGTGAACAGTATGATTAAATGCTTCACCGAAAAAGCCTGGGAAGATTATACTTATTGGTTTTCGCATGATAAAAAGAAAGTGGAACGTATCCATCAGCTTTTAAAAAATATTGATTCCACACCTTATTCAGGCATTGGAAAACCTGAACCCCTTAAATATGATTTAACTGGGACATGGAGTCGTCGTATCGATGACGAACACAGACTTATCTACTCCTGCGAAAGCGATAAAATAATCATCTATTCATGCCGCTACCATTACAGTAAATAAATTATTAATGTATACTGTAAACATTCTTAAATAAGGAGGCTGATGTCATGTCAACACAACAGATGCTTGAAAACTTAATTTCTGATGCACCTGAGGACAAATTAAATATAATCCTTGCTTTTGCAGAGTTTGTTCTGCTTGATGGCACAGATATCAACAGCTCATTATTAAGCGAACCAAGCCTTGCCAAAGATTGGCTTACCAAGGAGGAAGATGCAGCATGGGAAGATTTGTAAAAGGTGATGTTGTTGTAATCCCATTCCCATTTACGGACTTAAGTTCATCAAAGAAACGTCCTGCTGTCGTCCTTGCTGACATAAAAGGCAATGATTACTTTATGTTGCAGGTTACCTCCCAAAATGTAAAAGACAGTTATGCTATACCACTTTCAGATATGGATTTCTTGTCTGGCTCACTCCAAAGGGACAGCAATATACGCCCTAATAAAATTTTTACTTTAGATGGAAGCCTCGTCCTGTACAAGATTGGACATTTGACTAAAGCCAAAACGGAAGAATGCGTCCAGAAAGTATGTGATATCATCGAAGCTCGGTGAAAACTATTGTATACATTCTAATTGTTACATTGGTTATTTTAACGAAATATAATACTTACCACTCCTTTCTCCGGTTGCAGCCGGCGATTAGTTGTATTTAATGTAACTTGTTGTTTTATGTATTTATAATAATCCAATATTTTGAATTTGCCAATCAATATTTTGATATAAATTCAAAATATTGATTATCGAAATGGAGGTATTATGTGATTATTGAAAAAATAGAAGCCATATGTGCCCAAAATGGTACAAATCTCACTGCTCTTTGCAAAGAAATTACTGGAAGCAGCGGTAACCTCCCCACTTGGAAAAAAGACCGTATTCGTCCAGATTGGTTAAAGGCAATTTGTTTAAAATTCAATATATCGAGTGATTACCTATTGGATTTACCCAATAATAGCACTATATACTCTAATTTAACCCAAGATGAACAAAATGCCTTACTCCGATTCAATCGTTTGAATCCTGACTATCAAGTTAAGGTTCAGGCATATATGGTTGATTTATATGAAACTCAGGAATCAAAAAAGTCATTTAATGAAAATACTATACAAATTCATAACGCAACTAATCCATCTGTTGCAGCAGATGAACCATTAAGAAAGACAGGAACCGACAATCTGGGAAAATAGTTCCCTTCGAGTGGTACCGAAGGGGATTATCACATACTACTTCAACAAATAGGGAAGGGAGTACACAGGATGAAAAAAAATAACTCATTTATAAGCAGTTTTATTGGCATTATAATTTTGTTTGCAATCATATCCTATTTCCGGGATACAATTATAATGATTCTGGCTATTGGTTTTGTTTGTTTACTAATTTTTGCCGTTCTTAAGCTATTAATTTCAAGAAGCACAAAATCATCTTACAGGCAGAATTCATTTTCCTCAGAAAATGAGTATACATCTACAGCAAACTACTCTGAACAGATACAAAAAGAAACAATAAAAAGACAGGTTGAAATTTTATCAGAAAGCATTCAGTTGGTTAACAACTCAAACAATTTAAATACCGTATTAAAACGTTATCTTACGGTATACAATGCCATAAACAAATTACTTCCCTATACAGATTTTGAACTAAGAACAGCCGGCTATTCTTTGAAAGAGCCACTTTCCGAAACAAGAAACTATATTCTAAATAACAGGATAACCATTATCAATCAGGCTATTGAACGAAATCTCCAGCATGAACTTAGTTTATTAAAAACTGATAAAGGAAAAGTACATAAATTAGACACATTATACAAAGAAATGAAAAATAACGAAAATCTTGAGAAGGAAAACCTTACCTTTCTGGATAATTTGTACAAAAAAACCAGGGAAAATTTAACCCCTTCGCCATCGACTACTGTAGTAGCTACAGAAGCCCTACAAGAAACATTAAAAGCTCAAGCATCTGATAACAAGAAGGTACAATCTCCGTGCCAGTTGATGAATATTTCTCCTGAAATATCTGATTTAATTTGGATTGGAGATGGTATATACAAAAACTATACCTATACTCCACCTGCCAGAACCTCGGTTTCAAGCAACGCTGTTTCTGTAACTTTTGCAACATCCCATCCAGAAGAGCCAAGTGTTTTATATTTGGATTTGCCATTTTCGGAGCCCCCAGATGATACAGTGGTGGAGCGTCCACCATATTCTCCTAACTACAAGGATTTATTACCAGAACAAAAATGGCTTTATTGGAAATTCCTCTCCAACCCCTTTTCCCAAGGTCATGATGTTGGATATGCCTTTCTATTTTATTATGGCCTAGAACGTCACCTGCTATCAGGAAAACTTAATAAAGCATTCGATGTAGTACTCAAGTTACGGGAAATATATGATAACAATTCTTTTCAGTTTTATTCAGGAACTGCCCTAACATTAACATGCATAGCAAAGCAAAGCAACGTGCCGACCTGGCAGAAAAGTTATTATATACATACAGCCAAAATAGAATTACATTTATCCGTACGGATTATTTGTTACTGCTAAAATATACATTTCAGACTCCATTAACAACCACAGAAATAATAAGAAATTATCAATATTTTGGATTTGACAATAATCGGTATATCAAAAACCAACCAGAGATGTTTGCTAAAGCATTAACAGAACTCATCCGGCGAGATTTCCATGAAGACACAATTAACTTAAACCAGCATTTTCCTTTAGATATTAGTTCACTTCCAGTAAAACAGGAAAGGATGTATGCAAATGTTTCCCTAAATGATTACGAAATGCCTTTCCCTTCCTTTGAAAACCCAGAAATGAACAAAAAGATTTCATCTTTGCTCACAGAAGCCCACGAAACGGTAAAATTTCAATTAAAGAAGCTGCGCAAACAAGGAACCAACACAAGGAGCAACAAACAATCTGCTTCACCTCCAAAATTATCACCTATTGAGATGGAAGACATACCTCAGAAAATAAACGTTGACTTCTCGGAATTAGAAGGATGTGAAACATGGGATAATGAACATCTAATAGAAATGTTCTATGAGCTTTCCAGAAAGATTCAAACCGGAAAAGAAATACTCCCCAAAATCGAGGCCTGTGAGAAATCATATAAAATATTAAAGCCGGTTATCAAATTTTTTAAGCAAGACCCTGATGGGCTTCCGCCCATTATTAACTGCAGGGAATATGGTCCATCTCTATATAACAGGCTTGGAAATTGGGAGGATGCTGAAAGAGCAATCAAAATATGTATTGACGCAGAGGCCTATGATGACCCTGATGATGGCAATGCAGAACTCGACTATTTGTCGATATATAAAAAGGTTGGCCAAGCAGCAATTAACTTTATCCAAAACAATCCGGGATATTTGCAAAAAAATATTTATGTTGCTCTTTCAAAAGACATAGGCGAAGAAAACATTCCGATTCTTAAAAATTTTATGAGAGACAGTTATGTGTTTCATAAACAGCCGTATAAAGGAAGCAATAAACTATACTATATAGAACGGAAACCATAAAATGCCTGTAGCGAAACATTTATATTTGTTCACACAAGGAGGTTTCTATAATGAGCATAGTAACAACCATCAAAAACTTAGACATGAAAATCGATGACAAATACAAAAACGAATCTCTTAATAATTCATTGGAACTTTACCATAAACTCATAGATAATGGTATCATGCAACCACGTGGAAATCAACTAAATCGAAGTGGCACTTTACCGAAAGTAATTCGCCTCAACACATCTGAACAACACACATAAAAGCCATAGCTGATTTATATGCATTTAATAAACCTATTATTCAATTTTGGAATATATCAAGCATAAGAAATAGCCGTCCTGCTCTCTGGTAAAAGTTGGACGGCTAATCTTATTTCGTTTAATTATTGCTGGGACAGGTAGACCCAACTACCCACCGACTGTCTTGCTAAATACATTATAACAAGTTATAATGACTATGTAAAACAACTTTCTAATTTGAGCGATGCCCGGGAGTTTGACAGTCTAATAGTATAAAAAGTACCACAAAGCCTTGAAATAGG
>CANSYK010000064.1 GCA_947651225.1 uncultured bacterium
AAAAATGGGTTGAATTCCAAACCATAGCGGACCGTATAATCCATTAGTCATCACCTCCATAAAGACGCGGCTTTTCACGTTTGATATCTGCATTTTCGATCTTATTAAGAAGACGGATGGGTGTAAGCGTACCATCTGCTTCCACAACGTAGATGGATTCCATATCAGGAGAATAACGGAGTCGGATCCTCTGTTTTGCAAAACGGTAATCGACCTCATACTCGATGTGGTCAATGGTAACCACACAGTCAACAGAAACGCGGCGCTCTAACTCCAGTAAGAATAACAGGTCAATCTTATCTTCGGGTAAGCGGTGGAAGCAGTCTGGCTCGCTAAAGTAGCGTTCCTGTGGGTTCTTTCCATTCAGGGAAGAATGGATCCTCTGGTTATACTGACTGACATACGTGTACAGGCTTGTGCGAAGTTCATCAAGCGTATGGAAATCCCGCATGTCAAGGCCTGCCATCCACTGGTCTTTCATGGTACGGAACCAACGCTCCACCTTGGCCTTTTGGGTTGGTGTATATGGCTGGTCATAATGGACCGTAGACCCGATACGGGCAGCAAGCAGGTCCATCTGTTTATTCCTGTAGGAACTGCCATTATCAAAGTTGAATAACTTCGGAACGCCAAACTTTGCAACAGCAGATTTCATGACAGACATAAGGTTTGCAAAGTTATCATTGAAAAAGGCATCAATGCCAACGATGTAGCGGCTGGCATCATCAATAAGTGCAATCACATAAACCTTATGTTTTCTGCCATCTTCTGTTTTCAGGTAAGGGCCAACGCTGCTGTCTCCACACCAGACCTCATTGGCATGGGCACGTTCATAGCGTCTCATGTCCTGATTGTTCGTTGTCCTTTCTTTTCGGGCAAGGCTGTTAAGGAAACGGTTCACCGTGGATTCTGATAATTCATTACGGTTGACAGAACCGTTGTCGCATAGCTGACGGAAGATGGCTGCCGCAGACATGCGGGGATAGTTCGTTTTCAGATATCTGATCTGTTCCTCAAGATCCGGATGGATCTTCCGGGAAGTGCCTTCATCGCTGCGGCTGGAAGGAAGCAGCCCGTCAAAACCATTCTTTTGGTAGTGCTGGTACCAGCGTTTAATGGATGTCGGTGCCGGATGGATGAAGGATCCGTTTGGATGGAGTGCACCACGTGCAGAAGCCGCACGAAAGTAAGCTTCCTTGGATTTGTACTCATCCGGGAGACCGACAATCAGCGGTGAGATCATGGAATAACGCATTAAAGCGATATCCTGTGCTAATTCCTGTTTCATTTAAAGTCCTCTCTTTCGTTTTTTCTAAGAAAACTTGTTTTCTTTAGTATAAGAGGAAGCAAAAGCGTTTTCCTGTAAGGCTATGTGGGTGTTAGAAACAGAATATTTGGAGTCTGCCTTATCTGCATGGACTGGTTCCCGAAAAAAGCAAAACACTGCATTACGAGACGGGGCGGGAAAGATAATCCGATACGGAAGGAACGGACCTTCTGCATCCAGTGCTTCCCATACCGTTTGATGATGGATGCAATGAGATTTTCATCAACGGAGAGAGTGCCAGCCATGATTTCCTCATAATCTCCAGAAGCCTCATAGTCAGAGATGATAGAAATCTGATCCTGCAGGGATACCTGGGAGTAAGGAACAAGTAAAGAAGGAAGTAAAGCATGAGTCCTGCCGCAGTGAGAGCATCTGACGCGACAGATAGATAAAGAGATCCCGGAATCGTCTTTTTTGAGAGAGCGGGTGTAATAACCATGGATAGTTAAGCAGCCAGAATGGCCACAGGTACACTGCAGCTGGTGAAACTGTAAGGTGTTGATGATATTTTCATAAGTTTTTTGATCGAGTGGATTGTCAAAAGGTACCGTAATTGTTATCATAAAGGTGTTGCTTGCAGTGTTACATTGAAAGATGCTGCACTGTGAGGATTGTTTTGATAGCGGGTATCAAACTTTGGTCGGTGGGATACCTGCTATTCTTGTAACTTTGATATGATAACACAAGAAGGTACTGGTTCAAACACTCTGCTGTAAAATACATCAGAATATATGAGCCAGTACCTTCATTTAATTTGACGAATATAAGAAAGATCTGGAGCACCTAGGGTGCTGGATAACAGAATTATTACACAGGGAATCGAAAAAATTACATGTAGATGGGATAGTACATTAAATATGGTAAAATATAATCATAATATGAGATCGGAGGTATATTCTATGAAGAAACTATTTAAAGTATTCAGCCTAATGCTGGTGGTGATAATGGCTTTTCCATTCTCTGTTATGGCAAGCGAAAATGACCAGCAAAGAAGTGATTTGATTGGTGCAGAAGAAGGGGATTTTGAAAAATTGATTGCAGAAATCCAGAACATTAAGGCTACTCACCCAGATTATTCAGAAGAAATGCTCATGTCTTTTTTGGAAGCCAATCATCAAGATGTGGAAAGAGGGATTATAGATATTTGGAATGCGCTTACAGATTCAGAAAAGAAACTATGTATTCGTTATCCTTTTGATGCCCTAAAGGTAAATAAAGCAAAAAATATTGCTACTTCGCAGACAGAGGCAAAATTTGGGACAAATGGTTTAGGAAACAGAAGTGATGCTTTTCGTCATGGAATTTGGAATGCTGAAATGACTGTTTTAATAGGAAAAGAAAGAGCAGAGTTATTTGCAACTGCTCATGAAGACAAAGATGTTACAGGAACAGAATCAGACGGATATCCAAAAACAGCACATAGAGATATGGACTTACATAACAATGAAGTGGGAAGAGAAATAGGAGAAAAAAATAAAGAAGCTTCTGAAAGTGAAATGGCGGATATTATTTATCAGGAAATATATTCCGCAACAACATCATTTATATGGCTACATGAATAAGATTTGAGCAGTGCGATCGCACTGCTCGTCTTCGTATTTTGCATATTTTGCGTAATTGATTACTTCTATTATTTGTATCGCTATGAATGAAATAGGGTAGCATGATAGTACAACATGATTAAGAGGTAGGCAATTATGGAAAGTCGTATTAAACAATTACGTGAGAAAAGAGGGTTAATACAGGAAATCCTTGCAGTAGAATTAGGGATAACACAGCAAATGTTGAGTAAGTACGAAAGAGATGTTACGTTAATAAAAGTAGATATTCTGAAAAAGATTGCTGCTTACTTCAATGTAACAACAGATTATTTGCTGGGAGTTTCAGATGTAAAAAGAGATTTGAATGGGCAGATGAAAATGAACGAAGTACTAGACGAATATTACGATTTAGTGGAAGTGTATAAAGAGTTAGATCCATGTGATCAGGAGA
Source organism: uncultured bacterium (assembly GCA_947651225.1). Taxonomy (GTDB): domain Bacteria; phylum Bacillota; class Clostridia; order Lachnospirales; family Lachnospiraceae; genus Butyribacter. The sequence goes on from CANSYK010000064.1 coordinate 3,320, forward strand.
TGATTTGGTCAATTATACAAATAGTAAAAAAAACGAGTGAGAAGAAAAAATCAGCAAACATGCAGAAGAGAGTGGAGTGAATGTTAAATATAGCAATTTGTGATGATGATATTCAAATAACTGGAAAAATCGAAAGACTTCTCCAGGATATAGCTAAAAGAAATTTTGTTGATACTGAAATAGAAGTATTCTGGAATGGAAAGAGTTTAGCAGATGCTATCGCAGCAGGTGAGAGGTATGATGTTATTTATCTGGATATAGAAATGGATAAAGAAGATGGTATTTCGGCAGCTAGAAGAATTAGAACATACGATAAAAATGTGCGAATTATTTATGTTACGAGCCATGAAAGTTATATGAGGGAATCCTTTGAGGTAAGACCGTTTCAGTTTCTTGTAAAACCTGTAACAGATAAAATAATGGAAAAGTGCTTTAAGTCGGTATATGAAGACATTAATAGTGAAGATTTTTATTTTCGTTATAGTTATCAACGTATGAATCATAAAGTACCAATCAAGGATATTTTATATTTTGAAAGCAACAAACGAAAAATATTTATTGTAACGGAACAAGAAATCCTTGAACTGTACGGAAAACTTAATGAGATTGAAGAAACCCTTAAAACATGTAAAATTTCTTTTTTGCGAGTTCATCAGTCTTTTCTGGTGAATTATAAACATATATCCGGACAATCTTATGATTCTGTAGTAATGGATAATGGACAAAAAATTTCAATCGGTGAAGACCGAAGAAAGACAATCAGTGAACAGTATTGTTCTATGGAGGATACGTTTTATGTGGACGAATAGGGTATTAATGTGTGGGATAGATATATTGCTTTGCCTTTGGGCAGTATATTTATTCTTTTTTTATTTCGATATATTTTTTGCTCGTAAGAGAAAAAGGTATTTGTCGGTGATCGGTATAACGCTGTTCGTGATTTGGCAATTTGGAATAACAACGATTATTAGTTTTCCTGCCTACATCAATATTGCTGTGACGATTATGTTTACGTTTTTGGCAGTTATGATGACTTATGAAGGTAGATGGTGGAACAAAGGTGTATTTGTAATTACCTTTAATGCGATTTGGATGTTGATGGAAACCCTGTGCAACTATATTTTGATAACATACTGCCCTCAATATGCTGCAGTTCGCCAAGTAGGCTCTTTTGTTTCAAAAATATTTTTTAATGCAGTAATTCTTGCATTAAAGAAAGTGTTCACAGATGATGATATTAAGGAATTGCCGGTCAGATACAGTATTTTACTTGTGTTGATCCCAACAGGAAGCATTTATATCATGAGCAATATATTTATGCTTGGATTTGCAAATAATAATGGACGTACTCGTATAAACTCTACATTTACTGTACTTATTTTACTTGGTATGAACATATTGATATTTTATGTCTATATGAAGTTGGCTGATGATTTGCGGTTAAGGAGAATGGCAGCAGTATATGAACAGCAACTGGAATTATGCGAACGTCATCAGCAAGAAAGAGAACTTTCAATGTTGCAGTTGCGGGATATAAAACACAATATGAAGAATAATCTTATTTCCATTCTTGCTTATGCAGAAAATAAAGAATATGAAAAAATGACAGGTTTTATTGAAGAAATTATGGGAGAGGGCGGTATGGTGATTGCCTCAATATCGAATAGTGGGAATATTGTGATTGATTCACTTATTGGATATTGGTATGTAACTGCCCAAAACAAAAAAATAATTTTTAAAACGGATATTTGTATTCCAATGATAATGCCTTTTAAAGGAGCTGATCTGAGTCTGATATTGGGAAATTTACTGGAAAATGCAGTGGAAGCAGCAGAGAAGGTTGAAGAAAATAGATATATAAATGTCAAAATGAAATTTGATAAAAATAATCTATTATTGTTCGTAGACAATAGTTATAAAGGGAAGCTGTTAAAAACAAGAGATAACCGCTTGAAATCTACAAAGTCAGATGCAGAAAATCATGGAGTAGGTTTAGCCTCTGTGTATCGGGCAGTAGCAAAATATCATGGATCAGTGGTAATAGAGGATTCAGAACCAGGAAAATTTAAAATTCGGATAGTCTTATATAGTAATGTGCAGGAATAATTACATGAACACTCGAAATAATTACATAAAAAATAATGAGAAAGGAAAGAATGGTAAAATGGAAAGATAAATTTGGTATGCGGTATGGGGACTGATATATGGATAGCGTGAAAATATTGCTGTTTAGTGATGATGAGAAACTGTATAACAGTACTGAAAGGATTATTGGGAAAAAACACCAATTAAAATGGTGTACTTATCAACAGTTGGAAAACAATAGATATCCAACGGCAGATGTTGTGATTTTCCATTTTACTAAAGAGATAATAGAGAGGGAAAGGGCATTTGCGGCTATTATAAAAATAAAAGGGAGTTTGGGGCATTTAACGCCTATTCTTGCTATTAGCGAAGGGGGATCAATACAGGATATTTTTTCTATACTGAAAGCAGGAGCTTACGATTATATAGAAACAATAGATAACACACGAAAATATAAGAAAAAGATAGAGAACCTGATTTTATGGAATTGGTATATAAAAAAACATACATCAGCAAAAAAGAGGCAATGTTGAGAAAGAACCGGAGAAACATTGCTTCTTTTTTTCTGCCTTTTTGGGAAAAATTACATCAATACTCGGTTTTTTTACAAGAGAACCGAATGGGAGATTTTTTGTAGTAATGTATTGGTAAACAAATGAAAGGAGATTTTAATTATGAAATCTAAAAATTTAAAAAATCAGCCAGCAAAAGTATTAGCAAATTTATCTCTGAAACTTGGTAAAATGTCAGCGGACAGTGCTTGCTGTTATATTTATCATCAGCCAAAGATGCCAGAAGCATTGAAAAAAATGAAGTAACTTTAATTTTATGGGAAAATTATCGGAAAAAATAACAAGATACGTTATTGATGCCGGTGCAGTTTCAGAGGAGTTGTATGCAGTATATCAATATGGATTTCAGATTGGATTAGAGATGTTAATTTGCCTATTCGTCTGTATGAGTATAGCGATATACTTGCATACAATCCCAGAATTCCTTGTGTCTACAGGTGTTTTTATGTTTTTAAGAACCTATGCCGGTGGTGTACATCTGAATAGCTTTAAGGCTTGTTTTACATGCTCTGTTGCTGTTCAAGTCATGATTTTACAAATTAATAACAAATATCCATTAGAGCTATTTGTGGCTTGGGGGATTATTTTGGTAAGTTCCATTTGTATATGGAAACTTTCTCCTGTAGAAAACATTAACCATGAGTTGGAAAGAGAAGAAAAGGAGCATTGCCGAAAAGTAACAGATAAAATACTAGGAGTTATTTTAATTGCTGCTGGTTGTTGTACAACTTTAGGTATGAAAAAGTATATATCCTTGATTGCGTTGACCGTTTTTATATCACAATGTATCGGTATCATAAAGTATAAAGTTGAAAAAGAGAAAAATTAGCGGGAATGATAGGGGGCTATTATTTCCGCATTTTTATTGTGTGTAGAGTTTTGAAACGATTGCTGGAACAGAAAATCATGGAGGTGGAAATGAATGCAAACTGTTTTTCCGGAATATAAATCTGAAATTGTATTAGGAAATGGTAAATTTCAACTTGATCCCATGTCATATACTGTTATTTATGAAGGAAAAGAAATCAGCTTAGCTCCCAGGGAATTTGAAGTTCTGTATCTTTTAGCCCAAAGGCCAAATTGGGTTATTCCAAAGAAGAATATCTATTGTTCGGTCTGGGGGAGTAATTATTATGATGATCAGATTCCGTACAAAACAGTGGAAGATGTAGTATGGAAGATACGAAAAAAGATGGGGTATGATATTATAGAAACATTGATCAATGTAGGATATAGACTAAAAAAGATGTAAAGGCGAGATAGTGTGAGTAAAAGTGAGTAAAAGTTTGTATATTCTGATTGAATTTTTGGGAGATACGCCATATAATATTGGCAACTATAAGAAGGCGCGTACATACGTCATTTGACTAAATATCACGTTGTAACTAGAAATTGAGATAAACTCTTACAGAGCTTTTGTGGACTATCCAAAGAAAAAGGAGGCTGACTATGAACGTATATGAAGAAATAGATCAGGAAACAATGATGTTGCTTTTAGATTCCTTGTGTAAACGGACAGTGGAGGGAAAACAGATATGGGAAAATATGGAGTATAATCCTATTTCCTTTTTACAGAAAGATATTTATGAAAAAGAAGGTACCTGTATATCACAAATGTTTGAAGCAACGACAGTGTTCAATAACATTGAATATGAATTAGAGCTTTCAGAGTCAATCGAACTTCCGTCTGGCAAGGGAGATATTTTTGGAACAGTTTCTTATGAAACAGAAGACGGAAAAGAGAATACGTATGATTTCTCTTTGTCTTTTGATGTAGAGAAATATGATGATGCGAATGCGGAAGAATTGCAGGGGATTTTTGGGAGTTCAATCATTGTACAGTTTACAGATGCAATAGTGGAAATATTTGAAAATTCAGATGCGGTAGCTGAGGGATTTGCTTATGCAAGATACTATCATCAAACAGGAATTGATTCTGAATGGGAAACCAATCCTCTTGTAAAACTTGGTGAGAAACTGATGCAAGAGCGTGCAATGCGGGATTTCCATAAAATAGTATTGGATACAGATTATAGAAGGAGTTTATTAAAACAGTAATTAACGTGATAAAACAGGATACAAATTTGGGGAAACTATTGATATTTCTTAGGGTATCGCATATAATATAGTTAAGCCAAAAGGTTTCGTGTAGCGGCACGTAAAAGCTGTACTGCGCCCAGGCAGGGTAAATATTGGGACTATTTTATACTCGAAAGAGTATTACGCCCACACCAGGGAGATACGGTGAGTCCGCACCGGGGACTGAATGATACCGGCGACATTTCAGACATTCGGAAGGGTGTCGCGGCTGACGGCCAGCAGAAAACCGCTTTTGAGAACAAAGAGAATGATAAGAGAAGAGGAGGTGCTTTTATATGGCTACATCAAGTATTCTTACCAATGTTGTAATTGAAGATCCGAAAAAAGCAGAAGCATTTGTGGATGCACTTGAAAAGTCTAGCCAAGATCCAGTATGGAAACCTTCTGCACCGTCTATTCCAATATTAGATAGTGTAGAAGAAATACGCAGATTCCTGGGTAGGAAAAGGAAATAAGAGAGATGGATTATGCAGTTGTAAATATTTTAGATTATATGGAGCTTATAGGAGAGGAGTCAGTAGCTGATGTCCTCTCCGGTTTTTCGTGTCCGAAGAATAAAGAAATAGAAAACTTTGTCCGTAATAATGCGGTAGAGTTCGCAAAACGGAAGATGTCCATTACTTATCTTTTGTTAGATGAGTATAGCAAGGTTTTGGCAATTTTTGCAATCACACATAAAGCAGTGCAAGTTTTTGGGACAAATCTTTCTTCTACGTTGCAAAAAAAGATACAGCGGTATGCACAAAAAAATGAAAAAACAGATGAATATGCTCTTTCTGCTTTTCTGATCGGTCAGTTTGGAAAAAATTATCAGCATAAAGATGTACCCGTTCCAGATGGCGGAAAGATGATGGAAGCGGTATTGACCATTCTAAAGCATGTACAACGTGAAATTGGTGGTGGTGTTGTATACTTAGAGTGTGAGGAAAAGCCGGAGCTCTTGAATTTCTATCAGAATGAGAAAAACAGATTCTGGAAATTCGGAGAACGTTTATCAGAAAAAGAAAATGTGAATTATATTCAGATGCTACGAATTTTATAAAAAAGAATAAGGATACATAAGGTGCAGGTGATTTCAAAATCTTGGGATCACCTGTTTTTGTATCAAGCACTAATATTCTCTAAAAGATGAAAACTCATATCAAATTATTTCTGACAGAACCAGAGTTTCACATGGTTTTCACTTCAATAGCACATCAATTTCAAAAGAAAATGTTATCTTTTAATCCATAGGAAGTTCCTATAAAACGCTTGTAGAAAGGAGGATGTGACATGTTTGAACCATTATCAATGTTAAACGGAACATCATTAGACGAGGCTATGTTGACAGACTTTGTCCCTGCGGCAAGTGCGGGAGGCGCAATTTTAAGTATTATTGTAATTGCGATTGTTCCTATGTAGTTTTGGACAGGGCGGTGGGCAGGTAATCTGCCCATCGCTTTGTAGAAAAGGAGAGCAAATGGATATTGTATTAATTAACCCATTGTATCCAAGATATGAAAGTAATATGTTTGCAAGTGCACTGGTGGCAAGTTTAGATATGCCTCCATTAGGTTTACTTTATATTGCAGCAAATTTAGAGAAATACGGATACAAAGTAAAAGTTTATGATTTTAACTTATATACCAATCAAGAAATTGAACAGATTAGTGAAGAAATATTTCGTGAAAGACCGAAAATTATTGGATTATCAGTCAGTACACCTAATTATAATTACGCTGTTGCATATTCTAAGAAAATCCATGAAAAGTTAGGAAATAGTTGTAAGGTGGTTTTTGGAGGATATCATGTTAGTTTTCTTCCAGAAGAGTGCTTGGCTGTGAATATGGCCGATATTGTGATTCTTGGAGAAGGTGAGCACGTTTTTGTAGAACTTGCGGATAAAATTATTCAAGGAAAGGGAAGCTCTTTGAAAGATAAAAAGGGCATTGCATTTATTGATGAAAATGGTGAAGTATATAATAAAAATGCACATTTGCTTCGTATAGATAATTTAGATGCTCTTCCATTTCCAGACAGAAGTTTATTGCCAATGGAACGCTATAAAACTCCAGCAACAGTTATGGGAAGTAGAGGCTGTGTTGCTAGGTGTGAATTTTGCGCATCTGGTGCTTGGGGTGGAATTAAATTAAGAAGTCCTGAAAATATAGTAGCAGAATTGAGGGAATTAAAAGAAAACTTTAATTTTGAGCATATATGTTTTATTGATAATACATTTACAGCGAATAGAGAGCGTACTTATCAAGTTGCAGATGCTATCGCTGCCAGTAACTTGGATTTTACATACAGTTTGGAAACTAGGGTAAGCAATGTAGATGATTCACTGGTAGAAGAATTGAAACACATGAATACGATTGCTGTTCAATTTGGAGTAGAAACGGGAAATGACCAGGTTATGAAAGACATTCATAAAGATATTACCCTAGATAGGGTATATAAAGCTGTTGAAACCTGCTTAAACCATAAATTACGCGTTATGTGTACTTTTATAATTGGACACCCTACGGATACGAATGAAACGATACAGGATACCGTAAATGCAATTCGTAAAATCAAGCGTATGGGTGGACAGGCAAAAATAGAAATGCTGACACCCTATCCCGGAACGCCAGTTTTTTTGAATAGAGAGCAGAAGGGACTTGTTATAAAAGATTGGAATTATGATCATTGGGGAGCAACGACCTCTCCAGTGTTTGAAACTAAAAATTTTACACAGCGCCAATTGCATAAACGGTTTATTGAGGCTGTCATGGAGGTAAATACTATATGATGATAGATTTTAAAACAATGTTTTTACAGCAGTGGAAATTATTCAAAAATGCAAAGACAGAAGTGGATTTTAGTGTTGTAAGTAAAGAGAAATGGAAAGAAGCAGGGCAGTGGCCCGCAACTGTACCGCCATTTTTTCCATTGGTAACCCGGTGTGTAGCACGTCAGGAACAAAAGGGAGAATATATCCTTTTATACAATGATGCCTTAGTTTTAACAGATGAATTAACAATATATATTTTAAAATTATGTGATGGATTTAATGCACCAAAAACTATTAAGGAATTGGTGAAAATGGAAGCTCAATTTGCTTCACTTGAAGATGTTGAAGGGAAGGTTGAGCAAATACTGGCAAATGCAGGTAAATATGGAATTATAAATTGGATACCGTTTTCACAACCACATATAGATAGAATGTAGGAGGGGATATATATGAGTTTTGGATTAGAAAATATTCAATCAGCCGTAAAGTATGATATTGAAATCAGCGGACCTGCAAAAACAGTCTGTAATATTCCTGTTAATCATGTAGAACCAACAGAATATGTTATGGAAATAGAAACACTGAAGCGAATATTGCTGCAGGCTGAAAAAGAAGAAGTTTTACTTATTAATCTTGTGTTAAGCCATTTTTCAGATCTTTTTTTAGATGATGTACAAAAAATAATTGAAGAAACAAATAAAGCAATCCGGCAAGGCGTTGAACTATCACTTTCTTTTCCTATAGAAGAAGCTAAAGAATTTACTGCAAAGAAAGATGAACTGAGAAAAATCCTTCTTGAACAAAATGTTGATATATCACATTATTTTCTATGCCCGGAATTGTTTGTACAGGTAGGAACAGATCTTGGAAAATTTATGAAAGAGATGGCATTTGAATCTATTCATGATTCTAAAATTCACACATTATTTCCAACAGATGAAAAGGTACAAAATTTATTCTTAAAGGGACTTAAAAATTTTATTAATGCAGCAGATATTTGGAAAACATACCGTCTGGAATTTTTAAATTCTTACGATTTGAAACATACAAGAAAATATCAGGATTTCATTGATAGAATGAATCAACAGGCAGAAATTACATACTCTTTCCTTCCAACAATACCTAAAGAGATATTAAATGAGTATGATGTATTAGAAGATTTTGAAATTCGATCAGGTACTTGTTTAGGCGGAAGTATAAATATTGCATACGGATTAAAAGGAGAGCGTAAAGTCTGCCTGCAGGAAACAGAGGGAAGAACAAAATGCTATTTTGATAAATAGAGAAGGAGAACAGCTATGGACGTTGTATTGATTAATTCAAGCTATAATGATACAAACCACCTGATAATGGATTCTCAAATGAAACGTGTAACAGAAATGTTACCTTTAGGTGTTTGCTATTTGGCAACAGAGTTGGAAGTGGAAGGTTTTGAAGTACAGGTATTAGATATGGCTGTGCTGGAGGAAGTAGAAATTAGAGAGGAATTAGAAGCCTTAGTTAAGAAACCGCCAAAGTGTGTTGGTATTTCTTCTTCAACACTTTCTTATGTTGCTGCTATGGAAGTAGCGACATTTTTAAAAAATAATCTGGGAATGGATTATCCGATTTTTATGGGTGGTTACCATGTAACGTTTGAATATGCTGAAGCCCTGAAAAGTCATATGGTTGATGTAGTTATACGGGGAGAAGGAGAAGAGGTAATTGGAAAAGTAGTAGATTGTCTTGGAGATCATAGACCGAAGAGTTCTCTTTATGAGATACCAGGACTTTCTTTTTTAGTAAATGAAAAAATATATTCAACAGATCCGGATATTTTACGTGTGAAAGATTTAGATAAAATTCCAATTCCAAAACGAAGTTATCTAAGGACAGATTTATATCGAAATACAGGAACAATAATTTCTAGTAGAGGCTGTGTGGGAAAGTGTCAGTTTTGTGCAGCAGGTGCATTTGGCGCTATTAGGACAAGAAGCGCAGAAAACGTAGCCTATGAGATTGAAACTCTTTATAATCAAGGGACAAAAAATATTTATTTTGTAGACAATACATTTGCATCAAATAGAAAACGTGCTATACAAATTTTTCAAATTCTGGATCAGAAGGGAATAAAGATAAATTGTTTTATTGAGGCAAGAGTTACAGAAGTAGATGAAGAGTATTTAAATTTATTAAAAGGCTTTGGAGTGACGTCTATTCAGTTTGGAGTGGAAACCGGCAATGCAGAAGTTATGAAAAGTATACATAAAAACATTACTCTGGAAAGAGTGGAGAAAACAGTACAATTATGTTGCCAGAAAGGAATAGGAGTAGCCTGTAGTTTTGTGATTGGACACCCAGCAGATACAGAGGAAACAGTGCGTGATACAATAGCTTTTGCAACAAAATTAAAGCGAATGGGAGCAGAACCAGCATTTTCTATTATGACACCATATCCAGGAACGGAAGCATATCGTAAAAGAGAAGAATTAGGTGTGGAAATTCAAGATTGGAATTTTGCTCATTGGGACTTAAATAGAGCTGTAGCACGTACAAAAAATTTAAGTGTACGAAAAATAAATAAACTTCATTCAGAGGCACTATTGACATTAAATGCGATATAAGTAATTCAAGGAGAAAACATTGATAGTATTAATATACCCCAAAGATCCCAATAATACCAAAGATAGTTCATCTTTTGTGCAGGCAAGTTTGGATATGCCGCCACTTGGACTTTTATATCTGGGAACAGTTATAAAAAATTCAGGTGAACAAGTAAAGGTATTTGATTTTAATTCTTTAGAAAATCAGGATATGGAAGATGAGATGATTCAAAGGATCGTCCAGTTAAAACCACAAATTATAGGCTTTTCTGTTGCTACTACTTCATATCCTTATACATGTGAGTTAGCTGCAAAAATGAAAAAAATATTAAGCAAGACTGTTTTTGTCTGGGGAGGTCATCATGTATCTTTTCAACCAGAAGAACCGCTAAAACAAGGAATTGCTGATATAGTGATTCGTGGTGAAGGGGAAAAAGTCATTCTAAAGATTATTCGCATTTTGAAAGATTATGGTAACAATTATAAGCAGTTTTTAAAGGACGTAGAAGGTATTTCCTATATTCATCAGAACCAGATGCAGTATAATCAACCAGACTATTTAGTGGTAAAAGACTTAGAAAGTGTTCCAATACCAGATAGGTCATTGCTTGATTTAAGTAAATACAAAAATGCCTCTACCATTCTTGCTAGCAGAGGTTGTATTGGAAAATGTAAATTTTGTGCTTCTGCCTGTATGGGTTTACCGCGAGAAAGAGAAATCTCTTCTATTATTTATGAAATGGAAATACTGGTAAAAAGATATGGATATCGGCATATTAATTTTGTAGATAATGTATTCGCTTACAATAAAAAACGGACAAAAGAATTGTTGGAAGCTATATGTAAAAAACAACTTCCAGTAACGTTTAGTGCAGAAGTGAATATTAATTTCATGGATGAAGAGATTATTCAATTGTTTAAAGAAGCTGGACTTAAATTTGTACAATTTGGAATAGAAAGTGGAAATAACGAAATCTTAAAATCTATTAATAAAGAAATTAGTATTGAAAGATCACATCAAATTGTAAAAAAGTGTCTTGAAAAAGGTATACGTGTTGTGTGTAGTATGTTGATTGGGCTACCGGAAGATACAGAAGAAACAATTGCTGCAACAGTTTCTATGGCAAAACAATTTAAAAAGGAAGGAGCACAAATAGTCCTTTCATGTATGATGCCATATCCTGGAAGTGAAGTTTTTGAAAAAGCAGAGAAACTGGGCATAAAAATAGAAAATTGGGATTATGCTCAATGGAATACAACTAATCATTCTGTTATTTCTACAAAATATCTTTCAAGAAGAAAAATTGATAAATTGTACAACCAAGCAATGTCAGAGCTAAATGCAATATAGGGAGAAAAGTATGGCAAAATATTATACTACTTATTTTTTAAAAGGGAAATATACAGAAATCGGTTCTGGATCAGAAAATATATTCTCCTGTGTAGGCGCAGATCAGTATGGAGTACAACTTGTGAGTCTTTTTAATTTTACAGAGTACCTTATAAAAAAACAAAACGTGCAACTTGTCTTAATAATTGTAGATTCTTCATTTAGCCCAGTCAATTTTGCTGGGCTAGAGGAAATTTCGGGCCAAATGGAAAAGTTACGAAATCATAATATCCATGTTTATTTATATGCTCCTTCTTACAATATGAGTACGCTTTATCTGGCTGCTAGTGCTGAGAAGACATTTATACACCCGATTGGAAATATATGCTTTGGAGGATTTTATAAAAATCGCATTTCAGCAGCCCCTTTATTGGAAAAATTGGGAATAAAATTTCAAACAATAAAGACAGGGAAATTTAAAGATACCTTTTCTACCCTTGGAGATTTTGTTGAAGAAAGCAGTTTTCCAAACCAGCTTTTACAGGATTATGAATATACTTTTGTACAGCAGATTCAGAAAAAATGGAATGAGGAGATACTATATCGCAAACTATTGGAAGAAAATATTTTTTCTGCTGGTGAGGCAAAAAAAATTGGATTTATAGACAAAATAGCAACTCTACCAGAAGTGCTTCAAGAGATTATGGAAAGTGGTAATTATTCCAAAAAAATAAAGAAATCTTTAAAAAGTACGAAATGTTTTTGGAGAAAAAAGATTGCTATTGTTTTTGCAAATGGCGAAATTGTAGATGGTACGGGTACAGCACTTTTTCATGTTACGAAAAAAAATATGAGTAGCAGTAAAATAATCGGTATTATAAATAAATTGAAACGTAAAAAAAATATTAAAGCAGTGCTTTTTAGGATAGACTCAACAGGTGGATCATCTAGTGCTGGGTACGATTTGTATCAAGCAGTAAAAAGGCTTTCCAAACAAAAACTTACAGTTATATCCATTGGAAATTATGCAACATCATCGGCTTATTGGATGGCTCTTGGTGGAAATACTATTTTTGCAGATTCTACAAGTGTAATTGGAGCAGTAGGAGCGGCTATGACACGTCCCTATATTTTAGAAGCATTGGAAAAGATAGGGATTCAAGTTACAACAGAAAAGTTGGAAAATACAGAGGTGATAAGTTTTTTTGAAGAATATGGTGAAGCGGCAAATAAGGGAAGCAAAAAATGGATTTCAGAGATAATGAGTTATTTTTTAGAAGCGATTACGGAGCATTGTGAAATTGATAAAGAAACATTAGAACTTATATCAGATGGTTGTTCTTTTTCAGGAAACTATGCCTGGAAACATGGATTAATAGATCAGATTGGCGGAATAGAGCAGGCATTGGAATTTATTCGCACTCAGTTAGGAGAAGCATCTATAGAATATGAATATTATCCAGAAAATAAAATTCCGTTGCTCTATAAAAAAATATTTCGCATAGGTTCTAAGTAAATTGAGTTCCAGACATCATTTTTATTGCACAGATATATTAAAGAGCATATAATTTCCTTAAAAGGAGATGAGTGATATGGCTAAAATTTTAGTGATTGAAGATGATAAAAATATGCAGGCTATTTTATCAGAATTTATTTGTTCTAATGGACATACCTGTCTGACAGCAGATGATGGCATTGATGGTCTGGCTATGGTGAAAAATTGTCCAATAGATTTGGTTATATTAGATGTCATGATGCCACATTTAGATGGATTTTCTGTATGCAAGATGATTCGAAATATCTGTAATGTACCAGTTATCTTTCTGACTGCCAAGGAAAGTGAAGATGATAAACTGAAAGGGTATGACCAGGGTGGAGATGATTATGTGACAAAGCCTTTCAGTCCCAAAGTGCTTATGGCAAAAGTAAATGTGCTTTTAAAAAGATCAACATATTATCATACAGACGAGATACAAAGAGGCATACTTACTTTAGTAACATCAACACATAAGGTATATGTTTCTTCTAAAGAAATTGATTTGACTTATAAAGAATTTGAATTGCTTCAATTTTTTTTAACAAATGAAGGGCAGGTCTTTTCAAGAGAGCAGCTTATAAATCGTATCTGGGGCTATGAATATGAAGGGAATAGTAGAACCGTTGATTCCCATATTAAGACTTTAAGACATAAGCTTGGAGAAATTGCAGGCGGATATATTGTGACATTGATTCGCTCAGGATATAAATTTGAGGTAAAAGAATGAAAAAAATAATTCGTAAAATGGAACTACATTCCATACAAAAAAAGATTCTTTTGGTATCAAAATTGTCTGGTGTGAGTTTAGGAATTCTTTTTATTATAGCAATAAAATCACCTGGAGATAATATTGCTTTGTATGCTCTGCTTTTAGTTATTGTAGCTATCATTTTAACTATGGATCATTGCCTAAAATGTTTTATAACGAAACCCCTTCTGGAAATTAATGAAGTTACAGGCAAAATTGCAAACCTTGATTTTTCAGAATTGTGTAATGTTTCTTCAAAAGACGAATATGGTGTATTGGCCAATAATATTAATAAAATGGCAATCAATCTACAAAAGGTTTTACGCGAAGTGGAAGCTACTAATATCCAGTTAGAGGAAGATGTTCATCAGAAGGAATGTTTACTGGCTGAGAGAAAAGAATTAGTGGATAATTTGTCGCATGAGATGAAAACTCCAATCGGAATTATAAGGGCCTATGCAGAGGGAATGGAAAATAATGAAAATCCTGTTATAAAAGAAAAATATACCAGAATAATCATTGAAGAAACAGAGAGAATGAACAAGCTGATCTCTACACTAATTGACTTATCTTCCTTGGAATCAGGTGCTTATACTCTTCGTAAAGAAAGATTTGAATTTATAGAGTTTGTCGAAACAATAGCAGGTAGACTATTGTTGGATATCCCAAACAGTAATTATATCTTTCAATATGTATTACCTGAGAATAAAATATATGTTGAAACTGATAAGCGCCGTATGGAACAAGTTGTTGAAAATCTTTTGTTGAATGCCAGAAAAAATGTAAAAGAAACCGGTATTCTGAAATTGACAGTAGAAGAAGCAAAGGAAGAAATTACCTTTCGTATTTTTAATCAAGGAAAATGTATTCCTGAAGATGTCATAGGAAAAATATGGAATAAATTTTATCGTACTTCTGAAACAGAATATGAAGGGACTGGATTAGGATTGGCCATTGTGGCTCAGGTTTTAAATATGCAAGGATATAAATATGGGGTAAGCAATAAAAAAGATGGGGTAGAATTTTATTTTTCTCTTCCAAAAGTATTGTAAATATAGAATTTGTAAAAAGCTGTCTGGGAGGCAGCTTTTTTTGTGATTTCACATCAATTTCACTGAGAGCGCACAGGGATTTCAACCAAAGGGCGTAGTATATAAATATAAAATAATAGAAGGGAGAAATATATATGGAATTTTTAGGAATGGAATGGTACTGGTGGCTTTTTATTGTAGTTGCAATTATTGCGGTGATTCCAATTAAAATGAAATTTATAAAATGGTGGACAAAAAGGGAACAGGAAAAAAACAAAAAAAATCGTAACAAGTGGGGTGATGAGGAATGATAGATGTAAAAAATCTCACCTTTGCATATGGGAAAGATAAAGAGGTTCTTCATGGATTGGATTTTCATGTTGACGAAGGAGAAATCTTTGGATTTCTTGGTCCTAATGGTTCAGGAAAATCGACTACTCAAAAGATTTTAACTGGCATTTTAAAGGGATATAAAGGGTCTGTACGTTTATTTGGAAAGGAGATATGTGATTTCAGAAGTCCTGCTTTTTTTCAACAGATAGGTGTTTTGTTTGAATTTCCTTATTTGTACAATAATTTAAGTGTTTTGGATAACCTTAATTATTTTGCTTCTTTTTATCCAAAAGAACAATTAAGAAATCCCTTGGAAGTGTTGGATAGTTTACAATTTAAAAAAGATTTTTTAAAAAAACCAGTTTCATCATACTCAAAAGGAATGAGGCAAAGAGCAAGTATGGCAAGAGCGTTGATGAGCAGCCCTAAATTACTGTTCTTAGATGAACCGACGAGTGGTTTAGATCCTGCAGGTGCTGTTTTATTTCGGAAAATTATTGAAGAAGAAAAAAGAAAAGGGACAACGGTATTCCTTACGACTCATAATATGGTTGATGCTGATTTGCTTTGCGATCGGGTTGCTTTTATTTCAAACGGGGATATTGTGGCATTAGACACACCAAAAAATCTCAAGGAGAGAAACAGTAGTCATCAGGTCCTTATTGAGTATGTTTATAAAGGAGAAAGAAAGACAGAAATTATTGAAGCAGATGAATTGAGAAAAGGTATGATGTTTGCACAGGATGAGATCATTAGTATTCATTCAAAGGAGCCAACACTGGAAGATATGTTTATTAAGTATACGGGGAGGAGGCTGACGTAAATGCAAAAATCGTTTTGTTCATTACTAAAAAAAGACCTCCAAATGATGATTTCAGGAAAATTCTTTTTGTTGGCATTGGGTTCTTTGATACTTTATACATTGTTCATTAATCTGGGGTATGTGAATTTTATGAAAGCCCCAGGCTATGGCGTATATATGTATGTACCTCAGGGAGTATCTTATCCAGAAGTCTTTAGTGATAAAATCGAAGTTGTTCAATCAGAACAGGAGCTATATGATTGTTTATCAGAAGATACCAATGGAATTGGGATTATGTATAAAGGGAAAGAGCCTGAATTTGTGTTATATTATGGCAGCAATACGATTGATAATCATAGAATTGCTTATGCTCAGTCTTTACTAAAAGAAAAAGAGTTTGAAGATCCGATAGTTGTAGGGAAAAATACAACAGAAGAAAAACAGAGAAAAGAAATGAGCTGTGAATTACTATTTATTGAAATCATTGCGGTTGGATTTTTAGGAATTGCATCTATTTTATTCAAAGAAAAACAGATGGGGGTTATGAGGGTATATGGTATCACGCCGGCCCCTAAGGCATTTTTTATTTTATCAAAATTGCTTGTGTTTTTGATTTCGGATTTGATATTTGCAGCACTACTTACTATTTTCAATGTAAGGAGTTCGGAAGCGTTCCATATACTGCCAAGAGTGCTTTTACAGACAGGGATTTTATCTTTGATCATGGCTCTGATAGGAATGTGCTGTTCCTTATTACTGAAAGATTTCAAACAGTTTTCACTCGCTTATTTGGTTGTTGCATTATTTATTTCTGCTCCCGTATTTCTTTCTGCAAATACTTCGGCACAAAACAGTTGGATTAAATGGCATCCATTCTATCATCTTTATATGGGAATGAAAAATGCTTTTTTTGATTTTCAGTCAGAAGGAATTGTCTATTTTTTGTTATGCCTTTGCAGTATTTTTCTGCTTTTTTGGTTTGTGAAAATGGCGTTCATGCGGGAACTTAGTAAGGAGGGGTAATATGGGAGGTATTTTTTATCAATTAAAAGCCGTTAGAAAAGATAAAATGTGTATAATGTCCTTCTTTTTACCTGTTGTACTGGCAATCCTTTTAACTGCCATAGGAGGGGTGGATCTTTCTTCTTTGGAGGAAGTAAACTTTGCTGTATGTAAACAGGACTTTACCCCAGAAGATATTGAATGGCTAAAGACTTATGGAATTGTTCACATTTATGAAACAGAAGATGATGTAATTGCAAAAATAAATGATCCGGCAACTAACATTTTAGGAGTTCAAAAAACGGGAAATAGTATCAAGGTATTGGTGTCAGGAGATGAATTAGAATTATTTAAAGAGATTGCTTCCTCTTTACCAGCTATTTATGATCAGCGTGGAGATACGAATGATATAGAAGTAGAAGTATTGCCGCAACCTAATTTTATTGCAAACTATAAATATGTTTTTATAGCAGTTATCTTAATTATTGCCATGTTTATGGGGTGTGTATTTAATGCAATGAATATGGTTTCTGAAAAAGAGGAAGGTGTTGTATTTATTAATGAAATTCTTCCAATGACAAAAAAACAATATATGTTACAGAAAATTTTTATTGGATTTATTTTTGGGTGTTTATCCTCTATTTTAACAGTTTGTTTCAGCCTGCGATTAGCATTAAAATATATTCCAGTAATGTTGCTCCTGATTGTGTTATCTGCATTTATTTCTGCCTTGGTAGGTATGCTGATTGGAAAATTGGCTGATGGAATATTAATTGGTATAACGTATGTAAAGATTTCTATGATTATATTCATTGCAGTACCGTTAATTTCTTATTTACTCCATTTGGGAGAAACTACGGTGGGTAAACTGTGTTATTTAATTCCGTCTACAGCAACATTTGAGGGAATTATGGGAATGGTAAATGGAAATACAACAGAAGTTGAAAAGTCGATTGTTATTATGACCTTGCATAGTATTTTATGGTTTGTGTTGTTCTTAACAATCGAAAGGAAGAAAGAGAATAGCTAACTAAAAACATCAAGTCTTCAAATGGAAACACATAGGGGCTTTTTATTGAAGATTTGATGTTTTTATATGCTATAGTTTTTTATTTTTGTATCTGAAACTTATAACCTGAACGAACAAGAGTAATAATATAAGACCCGGCACTGCCAAGTTTGTGACGCAAAGTTTTAATATGTGTATCCACAGTGCGAGTATCAATGTTATGCTCATATTTCCATATTTTTTCAAGAAGCTGTTTTCGGGTAAACACAAAGTCTGGATGTTTTATGAAAAGGAGCAGCAGTTCATATTCTTTATGGGTTAAAGAAATAAGAACATCATTTACAAACACCTCATGGGAAGAAATGTTTACCTTTATAATTCCTGCATATAGGCAGGAGGCACCGATTCCTTCACTCCTTCTAAGAATAGCATTGATTTTGGCACATAAAACTTTGAGGCTGAATGGTTTGGTTATATAATCGTCTGCGCCTAATTCATAGCCATGAATTTTATCCTCTTCAGAATCCTTTGCTGTTAATATAATGATAGGTATATTGCTAAATTGGCGAACTCTTGTGCAAAAATCGAAACCGTTTAAATGAGGCAGCATAATATCCAGAACAATTAATTCAATAGAATGACTTTTTAATATGGCTAATGCGTCTATTCCGTCATTTGCTCTGTAACAAAGATGCCCTTGGCTTTTTAGAAATTCTACAAGCATATCTTGGATACGCTGTTCATCTTCAACAATTAATAAATTTGACATTTGTATGACCTCAAAAGTATAAACCTTAATATTCAATCCTTAAAAAAATCATCATAATTTGCGTGGAGTACATTTTTTAATGTCCGAAGATCGCTTGCCTTTATGTTTCTACGGCCTGCTTCAATATTAGCCAGAGTGCTTCGGGACATAGAACTGCCAGATAGTTGCATACGTTCTACTACTTGCATTTGTGTTAAATTTTGGTTCATTCGTATTGTTTGTATATTGCGACCTAAGGGTATATCTTGCAAAATCCACTGCATTATAAACCTCCCTGTATGTGACTGGTTAGTAACTTTTACAAAGTATACCCAATACAACAAACAAAGGTTGTTACCCATTAGAAACAATCGGTAAAAATAATATAAATATTTACTGATTGAGAATAAATGTTTGGTGATAGAATTGTTTTTGGGAATATCAGGAGGATATATATGATTTGCAAAATAATTATAAGATTAGAATTGAAAAGATGGAACAATATGACAATACAGGTGATTCTGAGATAGAGGAGTCACCTGTATTTTTTATGCCTAAATGAAGAGATAATGCAGTGCTTTTTCGTAAATGGTGCAAAAATCGTTTTCAACTCGTTCAGATATAATAAATCTCTAAAACCCAAAAAGGAAAGAAATGGTAATGAAACTGGGAAATCTTGCCTCCATAGTCCATTACCAGGGAAAGGATTTGTAATTATAATAGAGCCTGTAATCAACGAGGAGATAAAAGAATGCAGAATGAACTTTATATTGTAGCAGATGCCATAAAAGCCTTGCGGGAAGCCAGAGGGCTGACCCAGGAGCAGCTTGCAGAGAAAGCGGATATTTCTGTATCACATCTGGCAAAGATCGAAACACATGCCAGACTTATGGGAATGAAAACCTATATCCGTCTGCTGGAAGCTATGGATATTCCCATAAAAGAACACTTTATACACATGGGGACAGCGAAAAAAGATATGATGCTGAAAGAAAAAATCTGGTATCTGGTACAGGATTGTGATGAAAGGGAAACTAGCCTTTTGATTTATTCCATAGAGGGAATTAAGAAAGGGCTAAAGAAATATCAGCAAGACAGCAGGAAGTGAGAATACAGATAGGGAGGATATTGTTCTGTGGAAGCAGTAGAAATCCTGAAAGAAATGGAACAGGCAAAAAAAGAGTATGATTTTTTACTCCGGGATTGTGAGGAAAAAGCGTGGAAAACAGACCAAGTGGTAGTTGATTATTACCGGCATCTCTTAGAAGAATTGCGGAAAGCGTTGCCCTATGATGCTATGGGAGGGCAGAACACGATTCCGATTTTTGTGTTACAGGAGTTCCGTAAACCGGACATTGTAGAAAAGATCAGGGAGTTTATTGGCTGTCAGGCTGGATTTTCCGATCATGCTCTGTTACAGGAAATACAGAAATTTATGACCGTACATCTGGACCCGCAGGGAATTATCCTCTATATGGACGTACTTGGAAACCAGCCGGCGGCAAGGAATGTTTACAAACAGGGAGGACAAATGTGGTAAAAGAAAGAGTATTGGCGATTCCGGATACAAGCATTTTTATTGCAGAACTGCCGGAAGCGACCAGAAACATCATACGGAAAGATTTAGAAGAACACGCAAGAGAACATCATTACCGGCTGGAGTGGGATTTGAAAAATAAGGACTATGTGGCAATGAGTCGGAGATTTTGCGATATGGAAGATATTTATATGGATACCTATCTGCATTTTTGTGAGGTAGGGGAGGATATAGAGCCCTATGAAAAAAGCCTGCAGCGGACCATTTCTATCAGGCTATATCAAGACGAAGTAGAAGAACTCTGTATGAAATCTGGGAAAGTTGGGTTATCAATCGGGGAACTATTTGAAAACTTTGTCGCAGATTTGATTTGCGGTACACATACCAATGGTTCTGATGAACGCATGTATATTGAGCAATGGTTTGACCGGTGCTATTTCAGTATTATGCCTGAGAAAACGTTTTTATCTTATCTGCTTGAAATGCAGGAGATAGACAGTGTTTTGGAATGTTGGGAAACCTTACAGGAGTTGAAGGAACTGGAAGAACCGGATTGCTATGATAAAGAGGAACTGGAGATACAGCAGAATACTTTGGAAGAATATTTTCAGGAATATAGAACTTATACAAGAGAACCGGTAGAAGATCAGTTGGAAGCTGCTATGGAAAAGGTGTTGGAATGGAATAAAGAAAGAGAGCATTTATTGGAGGGCAATGTTCCAGAGAAATCTCTGGAGCGGTAGCCAGATGGAAGAGAGGAAGAAAACAGTGATAAGTAATGCGGAAAGAATTGTGTTGAGAAATATGTATCCACCAGGGTGTCGGGTAGAATTGGAAGATATGGAGGCTGATCCGTATGTAAAACTGAGCCCCGGTGATTTAGGAACCGTACAGTTTGTAGATGATGCCGGACAGATTCATGTATCCTGGGATTGTGGACACAGCCTTGCTATGGTGTTTGGTGTAGATCATTGCAAATGTGTTATGAGAGAAGAACGTTTGCAGGAGATATTACAAAGGATACAGGCTATGCCATTTGAGAGCTTGGAAAAAATGGAACTGTATATTATGGAAAAATTATCAGGGGTTTTTCCTAAAATCAGTTTTCAGAAGAAAGAAGGGCAGGAGGCTTTTGTAGATATGGGAGTTGCCGCATTTATGAAGAAGGGTCTTGGTGTGGCAATTCAATATGAAACTGACAGTCAGCAGCACATCTTCATAAAAAAGATGGAAATGCAAGGACAGGAGTTGGAGAGGAAAAATCCTTTCCCAGTACAGAAGAAGCGATAAGAATGGTTTCTTTTAATTGCAAAAATCGACAATTTTTTTTGGAGATTACTTGACAGGATAGGGAAAATCGACATTGCTCAATATGCTTGGCGGGCTGGATATACCGACTTCGGGAAGTGTCAAAATCCGCGGAAAAGAAATTGGCAGAATGAATGACGAACAGCTGACTGTATTTCGCAGGAGAAATATCGGTTTTGTGTTTCAGAATTATAACT
>CANSYK010000065.1 GCA_947651225.1 uncultured bacterium
AAAGAAAAAGCCTGAAAAATCAATGATTTAGGGCTTGACATTATAGGAAGGAGGTGTGTTATATATGAACAATACTGCAGTAGCAAAGAAAATAGTGGACTATATAGAAACACACATTAATGAGGATTTATCGCTTGATAAAATAGCAAACGCATTAAATTATTCAAAATTTTATATAGCCAGAATTTTTACGGAAAAAGCAAAATGTACGGTTTATAAATACATACAAGGACGTAGATTGACTTTGGCGGCTCAAAAACTTGTGGAAACAGAGCAGCCCATTGTTGAAATTGCTTATGAAGCACATTATAATTCACAGCAAGCTTTCACATTAGCTTTTAAACAATTATATGAATGTACGCCTAATATTTATCGAAAAAATGGTGTGTTTTATCCTAAACAGCCAAAGATATACATGATGCGTTCGTTTAATGGATACTCATTTAAGTATTATTTAACAGGAGGTAGATTAGCAGCATGAGTACAATTCCTTATGTTATTGAACAGACAAGCCAAGGAGAACGTAGTTATGATATTTTTTCAAGACTATTGTCCGACAGAATTATTTTTTTAGGAGAAGAAGTAAGTGATGCTTCAGCAAGTTTGATTATTGCACAAATGCTATTTTTAGAATCACAAGCCCCAGGAAAAGATATTCAGTTATATATAAATAGTCCAGGCGGTTCTGTTTCGGCAGGTTTTGCTATTTATGACACAATGCAATATGTCAAATGTGATGTTTCAACAATATGTATAGGTCTTGCTGCTAGTTTTGGAGCATTTTTATTGGCAGGAGGCGCAAAAGGAAAGCGTTTTGCTTTGCCTAATGCAGAAATTATGATCCATCAGCCTGCTATTCATGGAAATGGGATTCAAGGACAGGCAACCGATATAAAGATTACATCTGACCACATACAAAAAAGCAAAGAGCGATTAAATACTATTTTATCAGAAAATACAGGTAAAAGTATTGATGAGGTTTCTATTGCTACGGAACGCGATAATTATATGACAGCAAAAGAAGCAATGAATTTTGGCTTGATTGATAAAATTATTGTCGCCTGAAACGTTTCTGCCAAATTCTAATTTTATCCTTGCTTTCTATCCATCCCCCTTTTATACTATAAATACACGCTCTAGAGCGTGTTTGAAAATTGCTTTTTTCTAGTACAACAAATAATAAGTATCTGGCTATATCTGCTATGAATACTACCACAGGCACCGATAAAGCAGTTAACCAATAACATTGTAAACTTTATAACAATAAATATAGGAAGGATGGATGGCATGACAGACTTTTTAATGAAGCCCAAAATTGACTTCGCCTTTAAGGAAATCATGACAGATGAAAAAGCACGGATAGGATTCCTGTCCGCTATGCTGAAATTAAACCCAGAGGATATCAAGGAAACAACACTCTTAAATACAAACCTCCAGAAGACATACGAAGATGATAAGCTGGGAATCCTTGATGTCAGGGTACTCATGAATGACAACACTGAGATAGACATCGAAGTTCAGCTTTCCGAACTTTCCGTGTGGGCAGAGCGTTCCCTGTTCTATCTCGCAAAAATGTATACGGAACAGATTAAACCAGGCGAAAGCTATAATAAATTCAAAAAGTGCGTAAGTATCAGCATCCTTGACTTTAAACTTTTTGATGATACAGAAGATTTCTACTCCTGTTTTCATATCACAGAGGATAACCGCCATACATTATATACTGATAAAATGGAGTTCCACGTTCTGGAACTGCCAAAACTTCCAACAGAATTAAAAGATGACAGCGATAATATTTTATTATGGGCAAAGTTTATCAACGCCGAACGAAAGGAGGAATTTGACATGATTGCAGACAAAAATCCCTATATCGAAAGTGCCTATCAGACACTACAAGTTATCAGCCAGGATAAACAAAAACGGCTGGAATATGAAGCACGCGAAAAAGCAGTCCGGGATCATAACCAGTTTCTTTTTGAAGCCAGACAAAAAGGCATGAAAGAAGGAATTGAAATCGGAGAAAAGCGTGGAGAAAAGCGTGGAGAAAAGCGTGGAGAAGAACGCATAAACAACCTTAATACCATCCTTATTAATTCTAACCGTCTTGATGATTTAAAACGTGCTGCAACAGATAAAATATTTCAGACGCAACTAATGAATGAACTGCTTCCAAAAGATTCGCTATGATTCTAACTGTTACTATTCAAAACAATAATAATCTGAGCATGCCCAAAAATTATTCTACCATCTGCATGCTCCTGGAAATGGAGGTAAACGATGAAGTATCAAAACCCTGTTTTACGTGGAATGTACCCTGATCCAAGCGTGTGCCGCTATCAGGATAAATATTATATGGTATGCAGTACCTTTCAATATTTTCCAGGCGTTCCGCTCTTTGAAAGTGATGATATGATTAACTGGAAACAGATTGGCCACTGCCTGACAAGACCTTCGCAGGTTGAATTAAAAGACATACGCAGTTCTGGCGGTATTTTTGCACCCACGATTCTCTGCCACAACGGACGTTTTTATATGGTTACAACAAATGACAGTTTTGCGCAAAACTTCTATGTCTACACAGATGATATTTATGGAGAATGGTCAGAGCCAATCTTGGTTGAACAGGATGGCATTGATCCTTCCCTCTTTTTCGAAGGAGAAAAAACATATTTTATCAGCAATGGCAGTGATGATAAGGGTATCGGCTGCATCCAGATGTGCGAGATTGATATTGTAACTGGTAAAATGCTGACACCAAGCAAAATACTATGGCAGGGAACAGGCGGGAGATTTCTGGAGTCCCCACATCTTTATCGTTTTGGTGAATACTATTACCTGATGGAAGCAGAAGGCGGAACTGAATATGGGCATATGGCAAATTATGCCAGAAGCAAATTCATCTGGGGACCATATGAATCCTATCCAAATAATCCAGTATTAACCAACCGCAACCTTGGAGGCTATCAGTTACAAGCTGCGGGGCATGGTGATATCATTGAAGATATACATGGAAACTGGTGGTTCCTCCACCTGGCATTCCGCCAAATCCATAAATGGCATGCCTTCCACCATCTTGGGCGTGAAACCTGCCTGGTTCCCCTCCATTGGCAGGAAGACGGCTGGTTTACTATGGGAACAGATGGGACTTCCCGTCTGGAATTTGAACTGCCTGAGAATATCTCATTTGCAAAGCAGAAACTTTCCTATGAGAAAACTTTTGAAAACCTCAGTACAAAAACGGACTGGTGTTTTTTGAGAACTCCAGCAAATGAAAACTATCGTTTCACAGAACATGCATTAGAGCTTTGCGGCACAAAAGTTACCTTGAGTGAACCATCTTCTCCAACCTTTGCTGCTATCCGACAGACCGAATTTGACCTGACTCTGACCTGTGACATAGAATGCAGCAAACAAGAATGTGGCATTTCCTTTTACATGGATGAGATGCATCACTATGAAATTGCTGCAAAACCAGATGGCACTGGAAACACTATTGTTTTTGTCCGTCAGACAATTGGTTGTATCAGTCAGGAGAATACAAAAATAATCGAAAACAACACAAAAGTTTCCATTTCTGTTGTCGCAGACGCAGAACAATACCATTTTTATTTGGTCGAAAATTCCGAAAGGACTCATTTAACAGATGCTTATACACGCTATCTTTCTTCAGAAGTAGCAGGCGGCTTTACTGGCGTTATGATTGCATTTTATGCGGTAAACCCAGGCGAAACAAAGGAATGGTCACGTTTTAGCGCTCTTTCTATCCAACATAAAGAAACAGAATAGCATAACAATGAATTGACAGATATATCTTGAAATGCTAGAATTCCTATGTATAGTGACTATAAACTGACAGGGCATAATCCGAAAAAAATATAAGGAGAAGCAAATGAACAACAGGAATAAAGATCTCTTTTTTGAACATGAAAACGACGAAACCGCAATCGTTACTCTTACAGATACGGAGGGCAACGCCTTTGATGTACAGGTAATGGCATCTATGGAAATAGAAGATGAAGAAAAAGAATATATTGCCGTTCTTCCTGTGGTAGGAACAGAACAATTTCCAGAAGATCAGTTAATCATTTTGATTTATTCGGAAGACGAAGATGGTAACCCACAATATGCCGGCATCACAGACGAAGAAGAACTGGCAGATATTGCAGAGGCTTTTCTGGAATACTTTGCATCAGAAGCAGAATAGTATAAAAAAAGAGGCTGTCACTCTAAATACTGTGCAGCCTCTTTTTTACTCTTTATCGCCCAATACTATAATATTCCACTCCTGCATCTTTCATACTATGAATGTCATATAAGTTCCGTCCATCATATACAAGCGCAGTATGCATCAATTCCTTAAATTCCTCTGCCTTTATTTCCTTTATTTCCTTCCACTCTGTAAAAATAAAGCAGATATGCGCACCCACCAAAGCAAGCTGTGCCGAATCTACATAGTGCATCGTACCACAAAGATTTTCTCCTTCTGGATATAACCTCTTGAAATTATCTTCTCCTACCGGATCAAATGCCACAATATCTGCACCTGCTTCTAAAAGCAATTTAACATTGTCTAAAGACGGAGCCTCCCTCAAATCGTCTGTCCCTGACTTAAAAGTCAGCCCCAGCACGGCAATCTTTAATCCCTGAAACGTAATCATGCGATCAGAAGCCTTTTTAAACAATCTGGTTTTCTGTTCCAAATTAACGTCTACAGCAGCTTCCACAGTACGAAGCTTGTATCCATGCTGCGCCGCCAGATATTTTAAAGCCTTAGTATCTTTTGGAAAGCAGGAACCAC
The DNA here is from genome assembly GCA_947651225.1 of uncultured bacterium. GTDB lineage: Bacteria > Bacillota > Clostridia > Lachnospirales > Lachnospiraceae > Butyribacter. The sequence goes on from CANSYK010000065.1 coordinate 4,799, forward strand.
CATATCCAATACCAGCATTTAAAAAACGGTCGCCGATCCTTCTGTCATATGACATTCCCTTTGCCACATCTTCAATATCAGCACCAACTAATTCACACAGATTCGCAATATCATTCATATAAGATATTTTCAATGCCAGAAAATCATTTGAAGCGTATTTAATCATTTCTGCCGAACGGCGGTTCACTGATACCACGGGAGGCTCAAACTTCTCATAAACCTCCCGTAGTATCCTTTCCGCCCACTCTGATTCTGTTCCAATAATAATCCGAGCGGCATGCATCGTGTCATGCACTGCCGTTCCCTGCGCCAGAAACTCTGGATTCGACGCCACTTCCACATGTACATCATGTACCAGAAAATCATGTATAAACTGCTCTACCTTATCATTTGTGCCAATGGGAACCGTCGATTTTACCACAACTAAACAGTCGCACTCAATGGTCTCTGCAATCTGCCTTGATACGCCTGCTATATAAGAAAGGTTTGCCGAGCCATCTGGCTGCTCTGGAGTTCCCACACCAATAAAAATCACCTCTGCATCACGATATGCCGACTGATAATCCGTAGTATAATGAAGATTTCCAGCATTATAATTCTTTTTCATCAAACCTTCCAAATCAGCCTCATAAATTGGTGATATTCCTGATTTCATAAGCTCTATCTTCTTCTCGTCCACATCCACACAGGTAACGTCATGCCCCATTTCAGCAAAACATACCCCTGCGACTAAACCTACATAGCCTGTCCCCGCTACTGATATTTTCATTTTTCTCTGCGTCTCCTTTCTGGTTGACACCCTTGCCCCCTCTGCATCACTGCCCACATGCTAACTAAATTCAAGGGTTTTTGGCATGATTTATATAAATGCCTGTATCGCAGACACATATAAGTGCAAGCTTTACAGCACTACTTTGCAAATCCAAAACACACCCATGCAAACTATAAAGAACCACATTCAGAACAGCTTATCTTTTTGCTATCTCATTCATTACCTGCTCTGAATATGATTCTTTATATATAAAGTATAGCACATATTCCCTTCCTGTGCAATGGAAATGATTGTTACTGATTTCATGTTAACCAAAAAAGACCGACCGATTCCTGTCATTACCCTGGTTGTGTACTTTCTTAGAGCGCATTTGAAAATTCATTTTCATAACCAAATACCCTGCTTTATTAACGCAATCATCAATAAAGCAGGGTATTTTAGCTCTTTTCCCTATCCTTTTTCTGTTTCATTATTTTATAAACTACTTTTTAGTTTGCCGAGGAAGCAATTATCACTAATTCGCCCTCTATGCGAACCTCTCCATAGTTTGCCGGTATTATGAAATGATCACCTTTTCTGATGGAAATACCATCAACCAGTCCATTCCCTTCCAACACGCTCATATTTAAAAAGCTTTCCTTATGCGGAACAGTACATTCCCCTGATACCACCAGTTTATATACATTATAATACTGGCAGGAAATCAACTGGTTCATCTGATTTTTTGGCAAATCTAACGTTCCCATCACAGAATCTTCTGCTGATTTTGCCGGAACCTGTATTACGTCCAGGCTCTTCTCAATATGAAGCTCTCTTGGCTTTCCATCTACCTTCCTCCCATAATCATACAGACGATATGTTATATCACTGTTCTGTTGGGTTTCTAGTATAAGACAGCCTGCCGTAATTGCATGAACCGTCCCCGGATCAATCTGGATAAAATCTCCCTTCTTAATTGGCACTTTGCGAATCAGTTCATCCCATTTTCCATTCTGAACCATATCTTCCAGTTCTTCCTTTGTCCTGGCGTTATGCCCTACTACAAGCGTAGCATCCACTGGACAGTCTATGATATACCAGCATTCCATTTTTCCCAGAGAACCATTCTCTTCCCGTGCTGCATAAGCATCGTCTGGATGCACCTGAATGCTTAAATCACTTTTTGCATCAATGATTTTTATCAGCAGCGGAAACTGTTCTGTATCATAATTCCCAAAAAGCTTTGGCTCTTTTTTCCAAAGTGCTGATAAGGTCAATTCAGAAAATCTTTCATGGAATTTTTCACAGTTAATGGAGGAGTCCCCATTCGGATGTGCTGCAATTCCCCAACACTCTCCAATATCATCTGCTTTTGGCCCATAGCCAAATTCTTCGTGCAGACGGGAACCACCCCATACCATTTGCTTTAAAACAGGATTTAAAAAAAGGATAGGGGATTTTGTATCTCCATTCATATAAAATCCCCTTTATTTAATTTGATATTAGAAACAATTGCCTCTCACAGCCAGATAGAAACTCCTTATCTGTCCGAAAGCAGAAACATCTGTTACTTTACAGTTACTTTCCTTACTTTAGAGTACTTACCGTTTGCTGTCTTACCGTTTGCTGTCTTATAAGCGCGTACCTTGAAATAATATGTCTTTTTACTCTTTAACTTACCTGTTGTATAGCTTACCTTGCTGTTCTTTTTGAATGTCTTAACCAATTTATATTTGCCATTCTTGCCAGTCTTCATATAAACCTTATAACCAGTAGCTCCTTTCACTTTCTTCCACTTCAGGACTACCTTCTTAGAAGATTTTGATTTCAGCTTTGCACTGGTAAAGCTGACTTTTCCTGGCTTTGTAATCTTTTCTGGCTCTGGTGTTACTACAGGAGGCTGCTCTTCTGAACCATCAATCGCCTTATCAGTAATAATCAATCCATTTGCATCCACCTTAGCCAGGTCTGCATCACTAATTTTTACAGCCTTGATATCATCAAACAGAATTGTACCAGATACGGTGTAATTGCCATCTGCATCCTTCTGTCCAGTATAATTTTCTGGAACGGAATTACACCAGAGCTTAAAGTTTGTAATACTCTTCGGATCAATAGAAACTGTATCACCTTTCTTAATAAAGCTAGTGAATGGAATTGTGACATACTGTGCCTTTGTCCCTTTCACAAAGTCTGTCAGATATGCTTCATATTCAGCGCTGCCATCATTAAGCTGTACTACCATCTTCTGTCCGTTACCATCTGGTTTTATCCACATAGAAACAGCATTGTATTCGGAAAGGTCTGTCTTATCTGCGTCAAATACACGTCCAAGACCGCCAGTCCATACTTCAGAACCCTTGTAAGAAAGTGTATAGCTAAATGCACCACTGTAATCACCTTCCACTTTTTCATCACTATTTAAGGAGAAGGAAGAACTGCAGTTTGCTGCAGAATTATGGGAACCATACATACTTTGCAGTAAAGCATCATTTCCATAGTAATACTCAAAGTTATCAAACATTCCCTTTGCCAGGACATCAGCATCCTTGTTGAAATTAATGAACTTTGCGCCTCCGAGTTCTTTTCCATCTGCCACAAGTGTTACAATACCTGTACTTGTTTTTCCAACCTTGTCAAGCATATCCTTTGTCAGATTTGCCGTATAGATATTGCCTTCCTTCTGTGTTGGAACAACAACTGCCTCAGCATCTTCTTTTGCCTTTACCTGGAACTCTACTTTTTCAGCATTTGTTACATATGCCTTGAAATCACGTGGCTCTTTAATTACTTCATAGTTTTTCGGTGAAACCATATAACCGTTCACTTCTGTACTGTAACCGCTTAATGTAACGCTCGCTGCCTTTCCAGCCGCACCTTCTGCTGCTGCACTGTCTCCTGTTGTATAGAAGTTTGTACCGTTTCCGAAAATAGACTTTTCATTGTTGTAGAAATCAATAAACTCATTAATCATTTCCTGTCCCTGTGTATCGGAAACCTTATATGGTACAAAGAAATTGCTTTCATTAAAGTTTGCCCACAAAAGGAAATATGGAATCTTATGAGCAGATGCAGTATTTACTAACTTGTTATACCAGTCCTTGCCTTTTGTTGGATTCCCAGATACCATCAGGCTGTCTTTTCCAGCGCCTGTAACACGAATTCCTGCTTCTGCAATTGCCGGAATTTTCCCTTTCTTTTCTGCAAGACTTGCCACTACATCACAACTTGTTGCAAGTGCCTCAAAGAAATTATCGCCTGTGTATACATTTACATCGGAATAATCATCATAATAATCAAATCCCAAAACATCTACATAAGCATCCCCAGGGAAACGCTCTAAATACTCAGCTTCACTGGCAACTGGGCCATTTGGAGAATATACATACAGGAAGTTATGTACCCCTTTATCCTCTAAATAGTGAACCATATAACGCCACATTGCCTGATAGGATTCTACACTTGTAGATGAACCCCACCAGAACCAGCCGCCGCTGTTTTCATGGAATGGACGGAACAATACAGGAATATTCTCTTTCTGTAATGCCAGTGCATAATCAGCAATAATGTCAAGATACGCATTAAACTGCGGATTGTATTCCCCACCCTCTAAAATGTAGTCTGCACAAGGAGTTAAATCCTGTGACTCCATGAAATCACATTTTGTAAAATCATATGGATATTTTGCATCCCCTGTTGCTGTAATCTTAGCATTTGTAAAGTTTGGCATATGGCAGGATACAGAAATAATAGAACCGCCATTGAAAGCCTTCATAGAAGCTTCAATGGATGCATCCAGCGCTTCCTGCCTAGTAGACTTTCCTGTTTCACAACCTGCAAGCGCCAGTGTGTCAATTCCAAATAAACCTGCCTCTGAACCAGTAACATCCTTTACATCAGAAGTCTTTCCATCGTCACGGACAGAACGGAAGGTAGAATTCTGGTGCCCAAATAATACCTGCCCACTCTTTTGCAAACCTGTCAGATAAGCTGCCAGTGCCTTTGTGCTGTCGATTGCATCAGCATCTACTAACTTCACGCTGGATGCCATACCGGATAAATCAGCTACATCGCCATTTTCCTTTACTTTTTCTGTAATATCAACATACTGCTCCACCTGCTCTGCCCTTTCCAGGGATACTCCTGAAAATGTTACAGCACCAGAAAAGCCTGTTCCCACGCCACGTATCTGAAGGGACTGGAATACATTGCAGGCACTGTCAAATTTCATTTCTACCTGTGTGCTGTAGGTTCCATCCTCATTCTTTGTAAAATTCGCCGGAGTAAACATTGGCCATCCAAGCTTTACAAGGCTGTCCCAGTTATTTTCCTCCTGGAAGAAATCGGCTTCAAGTTTAATATAATCTTCTTCCTTCATGGTATTATAAGCAGCTTCACTAATTGTCATTGTAAACTTTAAGCTGGAACCAGCCGCAATTGCCTTACTGTCTCCTGCAAATGCTACAGCCATTGTATTATCCCAGTCCTCAGCCGTTCCAAAAGTTACTTCATTGCCAGTCTGGTCATCAAATTTCATTGTATTCTCTGAAGCATCTCCTGCAGCGCCTTCTCTTTCCAAGGATAATCCAGAAAATGTTACTGTCCCGGAAAAGCCTGTTCCTACACCACGCAACAGTAAAGACTGGAATACTTTACACGCAGATTCAAAAACCATTTCTACCTTTGTGCTATAGGTTCCGTCTTCATTCTTTGTAAAATTCTCTGGCTTATACATTGGCCATCCAAGCTTCACCATACTATCCCAATTGTTTTCTTCTTGGAAAAAGCCTGCTTCCAATTTAATGTAATCCTCTGCCTTCATTGAATTGTATGCTGCTTCACTAATTGTCATCGTAAAGCACAGCTTGGAACCAGCCGCAATTTCCTTGCCATCTCCTGCAAAAGAAACCTGCATTACTGTATTGCTGCCTTCCCAGTCTTCTGCCGCCCCAAAAGCAACCTCATTACTGGTCTGGTCCTCAAACTTCAGAGCTTCCGCTCCCTTCTTAGGCAGTTTAGAAACCTGCTTTGCAGATACCTGTACATTTCCTGCATATGCTATCGGGCTGACACTTGTTACGGTAAGTGCCAGTGCCGTACACATTGCAAGACATCTTAATCCTCTCTTTCTCATAAAAATCCTCCTTTTTTAATATGTAATATCCTTAGGTTTGTTTAATCCCCCTTTATCTGGTTCTTTCACAATATTAGAGGAACCTCAAACCTTTTAGGCTACAATAAGTGATAACAGATAAAATGGCGCCTTGTCTTCTTCATCTGACTGAACCACTTCAATCTCAACACTGTGCTTTTTTGCTTCACCATGATGCAGCACAGTTTCCAGATACAGGCAATCGCCCCAGTCTTCTTCAAAATTACCATCCAATGTTATGGCGTGTTCCCTGTCGCCATCCAGAACCAGCCTTGCAACCGGTGATGGCTTTTGAATGGTTTTCCGGTACTGGACTGCGATACAGAAACCTTCTATTTCAAAAGAAATCCTGTCGCCTTCCTTTTTCCCAATCCATCCATTTTTGAAGAAATCCAGATGCCCTTTCTTTTCTTCGGTATCAGCCTTAAAGCCATCTAACACAGGACAACAGTTCCTGATGGTAAGACGTTTCACATTCTGGTATGCATTTTCTGTCAGCGGAGCTGGAAGGGTGCATTCCTCTGCTTTTTCCTCTGCAATGCTGCCAAAGCTTCCTTTATCCAGCTTCTGCTTTACCTGCTCTAAGTACTGAATAAGCTCTGCTGCTACCAGCGCATGGCCTTTATCATTGGGATGTAAGCCATCTGGCGTCAATTCTTCACGAGTATACTCCCCTGCCTTCATTCTCTGGTAAACAGTATCAAGTATGCTGACATAAGGCACACCATAATGCTCTGCCACAGCATTATGGTACTTCTGGGCATTTTTTCCTGTATCATAATAAACGTTATTTAGAACAACTACTGCTGGACTACTTCCCCAACTTAGAAGCTTACGAAGCAGCCCTTCAAAGGTTTCCTGAAAAAATTCCTCTGGCTCATCATTTACGCTAAAGTCTACAAATACCACATCTGGCTGATACATTAAAACATCCTCTACCGCCCTTGATACGCCAAAGTGTGAGGTTGTCCCGCCAATTCCTCCATTAACATAGTGGATACATGCCCTGGGGAACGTATCACACCACCATCTGTAAACTAAATAAGCATAAGGTGTTGTATCCGAAGACGCCAGACTTCCCTGTGTAATGGAACCACCTAAGAAACCAACCGTCAGTTCTTCGCCTCTTTGAACACGCTCCATACAATGTAACAATTTGTTTTCCGAAAGATTCTCCATCACTAATCCTCCCATACCGGAATAGTAAGCCCGTTAATATAAGCTGCCAGCTCCTCTGCCATTTTCTCTGCTTCTGGAATTCTAATGTGCCCTGGCGTTCCTTTTCCATTGTCCGAATAAAGGAAATGCTTTACCCTTTCATCCTTTAGATTATGGCAGACCTCGTCAATCGCCTTATCCCATCCCTCATCATGCTCTAAAACAGTTGTAGTAAGCAGAATCAATGCTTTAGGATATTTTTCCCTGATTTGTTCCACAAACTTCTGATATCTGTATTTCCAGTAGGCAGCACGCTCCCCGCCTGGATTGTCCTTCATGTAATCCTCTGGGTTGCTGTCATTCTGTCCAACCGCTATAATCACCAGATGTGGCGTATACTTGGAAAAATCCCATGTGGTAACTTTCCCAAGCTGTGGATGGTAATGCACCTTATCCCACATAAATTCCATTCCAGGATATGCCGGCGGAGCCACCCAGCCGGTTCCATTTAGAAGCGGAATCCCGCCCTGTGCAATATCATGCAGTTCTGCATTCAGCTTCCTCGCCGCAAGCCAGGAATAAGAATACCAGCTATTGGAATACTCCCCATTATGCTCTGGGTCCTCTTTCCCAACATATTCTACTGCTTCTGACACTTCTCCAGCAGAAACGGAGTCCCCATATACCTCAATTCTTCTTTTTGGCCTGGCAGCTGGTTCTAAAAGACTGCTTCCATCAGAAAACTCCAAAGAGCAGAATATCATCTCATGGCAGCTATCCTGCCTTTTAAAAATCAGAACTTCATGTTCTCTTTCTTCCTCTTCTTCCAAAAGGACAATTTCCGTCTCCCCTTCCGGATTCAGTTTCCATTTCTTCTGGGTACCATCTATGATAGCACCCAGATAGCTATCCCAGCAGGCTATTTTATTTTCCAATGCCAGAACTGCCTTTTTTCCACGAAAACGGAAACTCAATGAGGATGCTGGGAAAATAAATTCCGGCTTTTCTGGATTTTCCCAGTCAATTCTTCCTGTATAAACAAGTTCTTTACTATTTAATGCAACTCTCATTTACCCATCCTCAAGTTTGATTTTTTAACTATTGCAGTAAAGCAAGATTCTTTTCCACCAATTCACATCTCTGCTTTACGCAGTCTACAGAACGCAGTGGATCTTTTGGCGTGTTAAATAAATAATCCTCCAATTTATCTATTGTGGTAGTTGCCACATGCATCCTTGTATCAGAAGAGGCATAGTAAATATAAACCTCTCCGTTTTCCCTTGCAACTGCACCATTAGTAAAGACAACATTAGAAACATCCCCTACACGTTCCCAGCCAAGCGGTACTAAAAATACACCGGATGGTTCTGCAATTACGCAAGACGGATCATTTAAATCTGTTCCGAATACATACAGCACATACCGAAGACCATCTGCCGTATTTCTCACGCCATGGGCAATATTAATCCAACACTTCTTTCCCCTGATTGGTACAGCGCCTGCACCATTTTTTGCCTCTGTCAGCGTATGGTAAATTCTTCTGCTGATAATCTTTTCTTCATCAATGACCGCATGGGCAATGTCGTCACAAAGCCCAAAACCAATTCCTCCGCCACTTCCTGTTTCAATAAAGCCATCCATTGGCCTTGTATAAAAAGCATACTTCCCATTGACAAATTCTGGATGAAGCGCTACATTTCTCTGCTGTGGTGACTGCAGGGTTTTTAAGTTGTCAAGACGTTCCCATGTCTTTAAATCCTTTGTCCTGACAATCCCTGCTGCTGCTATCGCTGCAGAAAGGTCACCGTTTTCTTTATCCTTGCTTTCAGAACAGAACACCCCATAAATCCAGCCATCCTCATGTTTTGTCAGACGCATGTCATAAACATTTGTCTCCTCTGGACAGGTATCGGGAAGCCTTACCGGATAGTCCCAGAAGCGGAAACCATCGACACCGCTCTCGCTCTCTGCTACTGCAAAAAAGGACTTGCGGTCATTTCCTTCTACTCTTGCCACCAGATAATACTTTCCATCCAGATAGACAGCGCCAGAGTTCATTACTGCATTCACACCAAGACGCTCCATAAAATAAGGGTTGGTATCTGCATCCAAATCATATCTCCAGTGAATTGGCGCATGTTCCCTTGTCAGAACCGGATTGACATATCGGTCAAAAATTCCATTATAAAAATCACTCTTCTGATTCTTTTTTTCAATTAGCTTATCCTGCCTTGCTTTTTCTGCATAATAACGGGTGTGAATCATACTGTTAACCTCCTAATCACTTCCATGCACATCCTGCCATTGTGATATGGGCATTTCCACGGTTCAACAATCGGTTTCTCCAAAGGCTTTCCCTCGGCGTCGACTGCCCAGTACCACTCTGAGCCATTTCGCTTATCCAACAGATACTCTTTAATATAACTCCAGATATCCTCCGCTGCTTCCAAATACTCCCTGCAGTTATTATTCTTCTGATATCCATTTACAAATCCTACGACAGACTCTGCCTGTACCCACCATATTCTTGTGGTATCATCCACACCGTTTTCTGCCTCATTCAATAAAGAATGGTTTTTATAAGCCCTGTCATAGATGTTGCGGGTAATTTCCCTGGTAATCGGTGAAAGTTTCACAGTACAGGCATCATCCCCCAACACCTCAAGCCCTCTATCCACAAGCCATGCCGTTTCGATATCATGTCCATAGGAATACAGGTCAATCAGGCTGTTCCATGTACGGTCAAAGAAAACCTCCTGTCTGCCGATTTCCGGATTATAAACCTTATCTGCCATCAAATCCAGCATAAAACGGAGTCTGTCAGCTACCTCTTCCTTCTTTGCCACCCGATATAATTCTGTATAAGCCTCAAACACATGAAGCAAAGTATTCATTGTCTTTTCCGCAATCACACCATTTTCAGAAAGCTTATCATTTTCTACTGGACGGAACTCCCTGTCAAATGCTTCCAGATAACCATATTCATCCGTACAGCGCTCTTCAATAATATGGTATAGTTCTTCTGCCAGAGAAAGCGCCTCTGTTTCTCCCGATGCATCGTAATATGTCGAAAGCGCATAAATGGCAAAAGCCTGGTTATAGGTATGTTTTGTATCATCCTCTATTTTCCCGTCATATGTTACAGACCAGAAAATCCCACCATGTTCTTTATCAATACAGTAATCCTCCATAAACTGCCATGCATGTTTGGCGTCTTCAAGCAGTTTATCATCCCTTAAAGTTAAATAAGCATTGGAAAAGAACCACAGGATGCGGCTGTTTAAAATACAGCCTTTGACTGCATTTGCGTCAAGCTCCAAGCCATATACCATATAGCCATAATACCCCCCATTTTTCCTGTCCTTTAAGCCCTCCCAGAAAGGAATAAGCTGTTCTTCCAAATGCTGCCTGATTTCTTTTACAAATTCCTCCATATTCCATCCCTCACTCTTGCTCTGGAACTGCCAACCATTCACTTGAATCATTTTCATAACTTACCATGCATTCATTGACAATTCCTCAATCGGCAACCCCAGGTATTACAGTCTGCCGCCAAAATAACTGCAAACCGTAACACCAGAATGTTTCCGTCCTAACGGACGCCTATTTCCGTATCTGATTCCGTTACATGGCTGTGCTCCTTAATATAAGCAATTACTTCATCTGCCTTCGTAAATGCAAGCCCTACATAACTGTCAGCAGCACCATAATAAATTGCAATCTTTCCGCTCTCTGCATCATGGATTGTTGCGCAAGGGAATGTAACATTTGGAACAAATCCACGCTCCTCATACCACTCTTCCGGCGTAAGCAGGAAGTTTTCACAGCGGTACTTCACAATGGAAGGATTGTCAATATCAAGGATTGCCCCTCCAATGCTGTATACATAACCATTACATGTTCCGGTAACTCCATGGTAGAACAAAAGCCATCCTTCTGTTGTTTCAATCGGGGCAGCTCCGCCGCCAATCTTTACAGCCTCCCACCATTCACTGCTCTTGCCCATCACATGACGGTGTTTTCCCCAGTAAACCATATCCTTACTTTCTGAAATAAAGATATCACCAAACGGTGTATGCCCACTATCACTTGGACGAGAAAGCATCATAAAGTTTCCATTGATTTTTCTTGGGAACAATACAGCATTTCTGTTAAACGGAAGGAATGGGTTCTCAATCCTTGTAAATGTCTTAAAGTCTGTTGTCTTTGCCATGCCAATTGCAGCGCCATAGAAATCCTGGCACCAAATGATATAGTAAGTATCTTCTACTTTTACAAGTCTTGGGTCATAGGCATATACTGGCATAAACTCCTTACCGTTTTCATCTTTAAACGGAATCTTTTCCTTATCAAATTCCCAGTGGATAGCATCTTTACTTCTTCCAAGATAAATATATGGAATTCCATTAATCTGCTCTCCGCGGAATACACCAATAAACTCATCTCCATAAGGCACTACCGCACTGTTAAAAATCCTTGCAACCCCTTCTATCGGATTGCGTCCGATAATTGGATTGTCACTGTAACGCCATACTGGCATCCACTCTTTGCTGTCAGCAGGCCGATCCTGCCATGGTACATTAGGAACATTGCTTCCAATAATTTTTACTTCTCCCATTTCTCATCCTCATTCTTTCATTATTCTAAAATTGCAGGCGGAACACCATATGTTTCCATATGGTGCCCGGCTGCAAACCATTGATATTATCCTTTTACAGCACCCTGTGCTAATCCGCCGTAAATCTGCTTCTGACAGAGAATAAATACAATCAAAGCTGGAAGCATTGTTAAGATAACGCCCGCACAGATGTAGTTATACTGGTTTCCCAAAGGTCCTGTAAATTTAAACAGCGATGTTGCTACCGTAACAAACTTATTTTTATTCTGCAGATACAAGTTTGCCATATAATATTCGTTGTAAACGCCCACACCTTTTAAAATCATTACTGTTACAATCGCCGGCTTTAAAAGCGGTAACAGAATCCGGAAGAAAACCCCGAAATAAGTACATCCATCCATAATTGCCGCCTCATCCAGCGAAACAGATATATTTTCAAAGAACTGTATGAAAATATAAATCGAGATAACATCTGTTCCACACATCAGAACAATATAACCAAAGATACTGTTAATCCATCCTAAGGAATACATAATCTGGTATACAGATACCTGCATCGCAATACCTGGAAGCAGAGAAGCAAACAGGAAAAGATTGCGAATCAGTCCATTGCCCGGAAATTTAAAACGGTTCAGTACATACGCTAACATAGAACCAGTCAGAATTGAGAAAAACAATACACAGACCAGAATAATAATGGAGTTGCGGAATGCCAGCGCCATATTTGCCTGTTTCCATGCCTGCACAAAGTTTTCCACATAGGTCCAGCTTTTTGGAAGCGTCATAACATTTGTCTCTGCATATTCTTCCGGTGACTTAAAAGCTGTAATCACACATACCACAACCGGAAGTACTGATACAAACGCACCAAAAATCAAAGTCACATACTTTATAATCGCCCATATAAGCTTTTTTAGTTTTGCTGTATTCATGACTGTACACCTCCATTTCCTGCTGCCGCCAGTGCTTCTCTCTTTTTCCTCTTACGGACAGCACGGATTGCTTCCTGATCTCCTTCACCGATAAAGTAACGGAAGAACAGTTTCTGCAATAAGGTTGCAATCAGAATAATAATCAAAAGTACAATCGCCATAGCTGACGCCAGACCTACCTTCTGGCTTGAATGGGCCAATCTGTCCATAATTACGAAATAGGTACCCGTTCCAAAGTTACCACCAGTAATAACATATGGAGGCTCGAATACACTGAGGGAACCTGTAATTGCAAGGATCAGATTCAGTACGATAATCGTGCTGATACTTGGGAAAATAATATAACGGAATTTCTGCCACCCACCAGCGCCATCAATTGCCGCTGCCTCGTACATTTCAGCATCTACTGACATAATCGCACCGATAAAGAGCACCATGTTCTGCCCCATGTAACGCCAGACAGATGTTGCAGCTACCGAAATGTTATTGATGCTTGTATCCTTTAACCAATATGGCAGGTTATCCAGGTTAAATCCACACCACTGTAAAACGGTATCAAGCACGAAACCTCTGGTATAGAAGAATTTGAAAATAAAACCAACCGCAATACCACATACTAAGTACGGGAAAAACATCAATCCTTTGAAAAGGCCGCCAACTTTTGTCTTAAAACTTAAAAGTGTTGCAAAGTAAAGCGCCAGCCCAAGCTGTACAAAGGATGCCACAATGTAGTAAAGGCTGAGTTTTAATGCTTTAAAGCAGTCATCCCTGCTGAAAACCTCGGCATAATTTTGCATGCCTACAAACTCCTTGTCTCCTATGTACTTCATGTCATAAAAGCTGAAACCGACCATCTTCCCAAATGGTATATACGTAAATACCGTTAAAAGCGCTAATGGTACAAACATAAACGTAATGATACAAAGTACCTTATTTACCTTTGCAGACGTAATCCACTTAATAAAATTCCGCATCTGCTGCCTCCTTTCTTTTAAGGTTACTATCCACCCCCTTGACTAGCAGCTCTCTATGCTGCCTGTCTAGCTCCAACAGTTTTGTAAAAAGTAACCCTTTAAAACATATTCCCTGATTTCAGACTTTGCCGAAACCAGGGAATATCCCCCATACATGATACTTCATGCATTCTTCTGTTCATACACCAATGCTGTCTTATTCCACACCATTATTCTGCTGTGCAGTTGTCCATTTCTCGTTCCATTCCTTAGACAGATCTTCCATTGTTGCGCTTTTCTGTGTAGCAGCCTCAAGAACTGCTTTTGGAATAACACCAGATACGTTGATGCCCAGTTCGGAATCATTGTTGATATCATTGAATAAGTTCTCTTCTCCTTCTGGTGCAGGATTATCTACGAGAAGTTCAACATCACCAAAGCTTGCAAGTGCATCTGGCAGTGCATCGCCCTGTACTACAGAAAGTCCGCCTTCACCTCCTGCAAAACCAGATTCCTCTACTAACCACTTCACATAGCACATTGCCGCAATCTTCTGGTCTTTAGAGCTGTTGGTATTGATACCATAGCAATAGTCAGGTCCTACAGAAGCATACTGCTTGCCATTTACACTGATTGGGAATGGCATATAAGCGATATCATCACCATTGTCGCCGGCATCCCTCATCTGTACAAATGCCCAAGAACCAAGCACCATACATCCAATCTCACCCTTGTTAATCATAGGCTTGCTGCCTTCCCAGTCTGTTGTGGTAGGATCTTCCTCGGTAAGCCCCTGCTTTACTGCCTCATACAAGATATTGTATACTGCAAATGGGCCTGTACCATCTCCTCTGTCTGTAAATGGTTCCTTACCCTTTGTCAACCCGGAATTCATAAAGTCTGCATCACCTGTTGATGCGCTAAGATATGCATCCCATGCATTCATCGTCCAGTCTGCTGCAAAGTTTGTATACAGCGGAGTAGCTTTCTTGTTGTCTTTAATCTTCTTTAATGCTGCAAGGAAATCCTCTGGAGTCTTTGGAACCTCTGTAACACCAGCCTCTTCAAACACTTTCTTGTTGTATACAATACCCTGTGCATTTACCATGGAAGGCACACCATATACTGTTCCCTGGTATGTAAAGTTGTTTAACCAGTCAGATACATAAGTCTCACCCAGCTTTGACTGATCTCCCAGCTTTACAAAGTATGTTCCAAGCTCATCCTTATCAACCGTAGTAGGAATCATGCAGATATCACCCCAGTCACCAGTAGAAAGACGGGTTGTAATATCATTGGAATAGTCGGTAATCCCTTCATACTCAATGTTGATGTTTGGGTACAGTTTCTGGAACTCTGAAATGTACTCCTTAAATGTCGTGTCAATAACATCCGTCTTGTGTGTCAGGAATTTCAAATCAGCTTTTACATCGGTGTAGTCCTCACCCAGCTTAATCTGATCCATTGTGAGGGAAAATTCTTCGTCGTCCTTCTTGCTATCTCCCCCCCCCTCATCTTTGCTGCCACAGCCTGCCAATGACAGTGTCATTGCGCCTGTAAGAGTCAATGCGAGTAAACGTTTCACGTTTTTTCTCATAATGTTCTCCTCCTTTTTTTGTTTTAATTTGATTAACTTTTCTTAAGTTGTTTTAAGTATATATCTAAAGTTAAAATAAGTCAATATTTAATTTTTATTTTTTATTTTTTCTATATTTTCATCATTTCTCCGTTTCTTTTTTGTGCAATTCATACAATGCTTATTCAAATTCACAAAACTTTTCACAAATTAATAAATTTTTAAGTAGATTTCCACAAATTAAATAAAAATTAATTTTTAATATAACATTCCCTTTTCCTTTATTTTGTGCTATTCTAAAGATATTATACTTGCATTGTTGTATTATTATTAAGAAGGAGGCCACCTATGAATTTCAGTCCTGATAGTAAATTTTTCACTGTTATGTCTAAAATCGGGGACTTTATCGTCCTGAATGTTTTATTTGTCATTACCTGCATTCCAGTTATCACAATAGGAACATCCTTTTGCGCCCTATATGACACTTGTAAAAAACGGCTATATGACAAAGAATCCTATGTCGCAAAGAATTATATAGCTGCCTGGAAAGAAAACTTTAAAAATGCGACCATCATCTGGCTTTTCTATCTTATTCTACTGCCTGTACTTTATCTGTTTTCCGACTTTTTTGCTCAGAATATGAATAATGTCCTGATAATTACTGCTTATTTCGTGGTAATTATCTGTTACATTTTTTCTATTATCTATGCATTTCCGTTGCAGGCAAGCTTTGTAAACAGCCCATTCCGTATTATCCGTAACAGTATTATTACAGCTTTGATATGGCTTCCCTACAGTCTGGTCCTGGCTGCTGTAACAGTTCTTCCGCTGGCACTGACATGGTTGGCACCAGGCGCTTTGTACTTTACACTCACTTACTGGCTGCTGTTTGGCTTTTCCTTGAACGCCATTTTATCTGTACTGATTACGGAACGTGTCTTTGTCCACTACCGGGAGCAGACAGAGGAAGAAAACTAAAAAACTATCCTATGCGGCTACAATCAAACAGCTTGCCTACATGCAATTCATTGCAATGCAGACAAGCCGTTTGATTAGCAACTTTTTACAAATATCTGTTTACTTCTTCCAAATGCAAATGGTACTGTTTCATGATTGCTTTCCTCATCACAAGTTATTTTTTAACAATCCCTAAATTCAATAACTATGCTAACCACCGAAGTAATGCAAATCCCATTTGTATAACAGAATGCTCCTCTGCCGTTATGAAACCGCCAGCCTTATTAAAAATATTGCGGCAGCTCCACAAAGCGGCAGGCTGTACCCAGCCCATCTTATAGTTTTTATACGGTAATATGCTGGTTCTTTGTGTATTAATCTACAGATTGCCTCCGGTTTTTTATACAATACATATCCTAGCATTAACAGGACAGCTTCTGATGTACCATCTTCTAAAACCGTTACAGAACCAGAGCCATAACTGCAGTCGAAAGAACCACTCATTTTACTATGCCATTTTATATCCTGATACTGCTCGCCATCATATGCATATGCAATGCTGAAACCATTTCCTGTCTTAGGCTGGGATAACCATACCTCATAATATCCGGGACCGAAAAATTTTCCCTCCTGTATTTTAAAATGGTAAATAGTTTCCTGCGTTTCTATAACATTTCCATAACATTTGACTTCATTCCGGCTGCCATCATCCTGCAAATAACTAAGTGTAATAAAGTCCCTGCCTGGTACTATCTTATAATCATATTCATAGTATGCATATTGCATTGTATAAAAGAACACTCCTACTATAACACAGACAAATATAATTACAGCCCAATATCCTTTCAAAAGTTTTCCCATTATACATCTCCCCAAAAATGATATTTGTTTTTAGAAATAGTCTCACTTATGATGCATTGCACACACATTCAAAACCAAATGAAATTTGTTTGATGCCTGACCCATACCCTGTAATTGTAATATGGTCTTTTTTGTGTTTCATCCCCTTCATAGTAGCTGACAATTTTTTGGTATATTGTGACGCCGGATGCTTTGCTCCCGTCCGCAATTCTGTATCAGAAAATGCTCTTTCCGCTATATCAATTGCAGCGCCTAATTTAGGTACTGTCCCAAGCACCCCTTTTGTTATTCTCGCTTGTCGACTGGCTTGCACAATAGAGGATTCTTCAAAATGAGTAAAATATCCATTTGCTGTACCCGATTTTAAATAAGAGGTTCCCTTCACAGTAATCCTAGCATTAGAATCCCGATCATCAAATATATACACTTTATTATCTGACTGAATATATTGCACCCATATATTGTTGGTAATTATAAAGGAGCATATAAATGTCTGACTGCTATAATTATAATTTACAAGATTTTCAAATCTCATAGCATAATTTAAAACATTTTTACTCATTACATCCGGCATATGGTAAACATAGTATCCATTGCATCTTTTAGCATTTGCACCTTCTTGCACATAAGCGCCTGTACTTTTGGACCAGCCCTCTGTATGCACTTTGTAGACGCTATCTGGAATGTTAGCAACTAATGAACGTTGATTTAAATCAATCGGTTCATATTGGCATTGGGCAATTATTCCATCAATTATTCTGCTGCCTTCATTTACAACTGGTACATAATCTTCCGTATTTGACATGTATGCATTTATTAATTTGTCGTCGGTTTCTTGTCGTGCTGCCTCATCACCAAATTCTATTGACATTTCATTCACTGCAGAATCTTCCATAGCAGTATATTCGCATTCTACTTCATCATATGCACGTGCCCCATAATTGGCTAATTCATAAATTGCCATATCAGACTCAGCCTCCACAATCCTTTACTATAAAACAACCACTTTGCTTATCTTTTTTAAAGAACTATGAATAAATTGTAATATAATTATTTCATAGTTAACAATGAATCTCAAGTAAAATATGCTAAACGAATTAATTTTCTATCGCCCGCCACTTTTTTAATGCTTCCAACGCATTTTCCATTACATTGCCAAAAAGGATACATAAATCACTGTTTGAAACTATAATTTTTTCAGGAAATTGCCCTATTATCTCAAATTCTATAGCTCCTTGCTTTTTTAGTTCTGCAATTGTCTGGTTTATAAAATAGTCCGCAACTAAATTCCCTGTATGGATTTGTGTCATTGCATCAACATATTTTGCACCTATATCTTTTACATATTCTTTCAATCCCTGCATTTCATTGTTGCTGCACAATGCCTCCATTACACCAATATGTTTCGCAATATCATGCTTAAACCTCCTGATATTTTCATCATTTTCTATGGCTTTTTCATAATATATTTTTTGTAACTCAATATATTTCATGGTAAAGATATTTTCAATTTCTAATTGTTTTTTTGAGTAAACCATATATATAAATTTAGATACAAAAAGAATAAACAAAACTAGTACAGAACTGCTAATTATTAAGTACGCCTCCTGTAATCCATCATTCTTTTTTTCCAAAAGGTTAAGCTGTGCCATCCCTGCCATAAAAGCTAAACCTATTAAAGCAGCTAAAATCATGGAAAAGTTAAAAAATGATAAACTTTCAAAGGATTCCCGCATCTTATTTCTTTGCTTTTTTAACAACGTACCAGCAATCCCCCAAAAAACACAGCCAAGCATTTCACTCGCCCATTTAACATAATCTTCTGTATAAAAACCGTCTGTATAAATTTCACTGCCCAAGAAGAATATAAAAACACTCCATATCAATAGGTCAATAGCAGTAATTGCAATCAACTCCAAAACAAATGCCTGAAACTTCTTTCTCACACCCCCTTTAAAAAATACAAACAGTACAACAAACCCATACATGGTTTCTAAAAGCACTGCATCTACTTGCCGCAGTTCCATTATACTAACAATACCTCGCATTCTTTTTACAGTACTCCTTGTATTCCCTTTTTACTTTCCCTCTTAACCTTATGGCAATTGGCAATTTTTCACCCGGCATCTGTACCTTTTCTTCACTGAATTCTTCAATCCAGTCCATATTTACAATATATCCTCTATGTATCCGTAAAAAATTATATCTTGCCAGTTTTTCTTCCAACTGCTTCATACTGGCTCTTACCATATGCGTCTTTCCATTCGATAAAATCAATTTGCCATAATTGTGTTCAGATTTTATATACAGCACATCACGGCTATTAAACAATCCATCTATCATGACATATTTTTCAAGAATGTGGCATGCAGTTTCTAACATCACAGGCAGCTGATCCTTCAAATTATCTTTAACAATAAACCTAAAACATTAATCCCAAAAGCATCCATAATAAATTCACTGTAATTAGTCAAAAAAATGATTAACGTTCTTTTATCTGCCCTCTGAAATTTATCCTTAATTTCTATTCCATTTCCCTCAGGCATCTCAATATCCAAAACCAATAAATCAATATCCCCGGAATATTCTAATAGCTTTTTCCCATCATTAAATGTAACAATCTCACATCTGCTTCCCAGGCATTCTTTGCAATACAATAGCACTTCTTCTGTTATTTCTTTGTCATCATCACAAATTGCAGCTAACATCTTTATCCCCCTTGTCATTTCCGCTAAACTTCCCAGTACACTGATATTACAATGTTTTCCCTGAACACCGGTATCTGCACAAAAAGCACCAGCCATCCCTGGCTGATGCCCTGCCTAAATATTATAAAACGTATTTCAACCATTACAGAAACTACCCATGATTTATCAGCAAAAATTCCTGTATGCTTTATCCTCAGTTGCCTTCTTCAAATCTCCAATACTAGTACAACGAATATTAATTATTCGTTGTACTAGAGCGTGTTTGAAAATTGCTTTTTGCAAGATGTGCTTCTCACTTTGTGGGA
>CANSYK010000066.1 GCA_947651225.1 uncultured bacterium
TTATGGTTTATCAGATGGAAATCGTATAAAATAACTTGTGTAAACAAGATAATTACTGGAATGGAGGAGCTATGAAAAAGAAGAAAACAGTGAAAAAGTTAAAAAAGAAAATTGCGGTTTTGGAAACAGAAAATCTGTCATTACAAGAGAGCGTTTTGCGGGCAGAGAACAACAGCAGGGAAAAAAGTGCTTTTTTATCCCATATGTCCCATGATATACGGACACCCCTGAATGGCATTATTGGAATGACAGGTATTGCCATGAAACATTTTGATGATAAAGATAGGGTTCTTGATTGTCTAGGGAAAATTGATAGTTCTTCCAAACATCTGCTATCCCTGATTAACGATATTTTGGATATGAGCCGGATTGAAAGCGGCAGAATGGTTATGAACCATGAACGGATGGATATACGTGAGGTGATTAACGGTTGTGCACTAATTGCAGAAAGTCTGCTGGCACAGAGAAAGGTGGATTTTGTCAGGGAGTTTGGTATATTCCATCATCCTCTGCTAATTGGCGATGAATTACATCTGCGTCAGGTACTTATCAATATTTTATCAAATGCCATTAAGTTTACCCCGGATGGAGGGAAAATCTTTTTTCAGGTAAAGGAGGTTTCTGCTGGAGACGGAAAGGCGACATACCATTTTGAGATTGAGGATACCGGAATTGGTATGAAACCGGATTTTTTGGAAAAAATTTGGGATTCCTTTACACAGGAAAATAGCGGAAATTGCAATGGGTATAAGGGAACCGGATTGGGAATGGCTATTACAAAAAAACTGGTTGATTTGATGGGGGGGATTATCAAGGTAGCAAGCAAGCCGGGAGTTGGCAGTAAATTTACTGTGGAGGTAACATTTGATACAGGGATAATGTCTGGCATTGCAGAGAAAGAGAATAAAATGGAAAGCATACAGGAACGGAACGCCCATCTGGACGGCATGAAAGTCCTGTTAGTTGAAGATACCCCACTGAATATGGAAATTGCAAAATTTATGCTGGAAGATGAAGGGATTGAAGTAATGACGGCAGAAAATGGACAGATTGCTGTTAATATTTTTAATAATTCGCCTGAGAATACTTTTAATGCTGTGTTAATGGATGTGAGAATGCCTGTGATGGATGGTCTGACCGCTACAAAATCAATCCGGACATTGCCAAGAACTGACGCTGTAACAGTCCCAATAATAGCTATGACAGCAGACGCATATAGTGAAGATATAAGAAGGACAACTGATGCAGGAATGAATGCACATCTGACAAAACCTGTCAGTCAAGAGAAAATGCTCTCGACTTTGGAGAAATTTTATTCTGTATAAATAATAAGCTCTTTTGGATATATATTTCTTTTGGCATTTTGAAAGAGATTAAAAAGCAAAATGAAAAATGCTTAAAAGCATTTTGTAAAAGATTTTAAGCATTTTTATGTCAAACTTTCCTGATTATCCTCTGCATCTATAAATATCTGTATTTCGTTGTTGAGATAAAACAAACCCATCGGTGTCCGATGGGTTGCATGTTTCAAGCAGATTATCTATTGCCAGTGCATTTAGTACATGGTCTGTCCATGCTGTGTTTTTTAATCCTTTCTCTGCTTTGTTACAGTCAATCCGTAGAATGTAACCGTCAAATGTAGTAATGTCAATACTGTTGTGGTACGTATTGTACCTTGCGTATATTAGATTCATTTTCTTTGTCCTTTCATAATTTTTACAAGCATATCAAATCAGTTCCCATACCTTAATTGTTTACTGTGAAACCTAACCTTTCGTATAGCCCAAAAAGCGCAGACTCCCCCTATAACAAGCTTTTCAGCTTTTTCAGGATTCAGTATGATTAGATAGGTTGTCCCGTCATGGCTACAGGAGCTTCCCAACCCAATGCTTTGAGTTTCTTAAGGTATGCATTAATCTTGCGTTCCTTATTGAATTGATTATAATACTCTGCCCCAAGATCTTTAAAAGCAACACCGTCTTTCAATACATGATAAATCGCTATTAACATTGAATGCGCCACAGCAACATATGCACGCTTTGCTCCCCGGTGTGCCTTGATTCGTTGAAATTGTGCATAAAAATAGGAGTTTTTATTCCGTACTGCTGAATGGGCGCATACAACAAGCGTACTCCGTAACAGGGCATTCCCCATATGCACTAACTTACTTGTAAAAAATAGAGACCTATGCCATAATAAAAGCCAGGGGGTAATTTATTATGGATATAAATGTAGAAGAATTAATAAAACTTTTACCAGAAGGATACCAGCAGGCGTGTTATGAAACAAAAGCAATAGAAAGAAAACGTACGGTACAGACACCAGAAGAACTTCTTGTAATGTGCCTGTATTATATTTATGGTGCTTCTTTATTGGAAACAAGCCAGCTTGCAAAAATGAATGGCACAGGGAAAATGAGTGATGTTGCATTTATGAAACGTTTTGCAAAAAGCAGCAGATGGTTCCAGTGGATTACAAAAAATATAAAACCAGGGGATATGTGCCATTACCAGAAACCAGGAATACTCCAGGAATACAATGTAACTGCCATAGATGCTTCTGATGTTTATACAAAAGGTGCCGTAAAACAGGCATGGCATCTCCATTATGCACTGGACTTGTTTTCATTAAACTGCCAGCAGTATAAGATAACAGATGAAAAAACAGGGGAAACACTAAAAAACTTTGAAATAAGGAAAAAAGACTTAATAATAGCAGACCGTGCATATGCAACAATAACAGGGATGGAATACTGTTTGGAAAATGGCGGGGATTTTATTTTAAGGATAAGGAACAAGGCATTTAATTTATATAATGCAGAAAGGGAACAGGTATTTCTTACAGACTGGCTAAAAACACTGGACGGAGATGCTTCCTGTGCTATGTTTTATTACAGGGACAGCCAGAAAAACTATAAGAATGTAAGGATATGTGCACTTCCAAAAACGGAAGAAGAAATAAAAAAAGAGGAAAAAAGGCTAAAGAAAAAAGAGAGTAAAAAACAGATAAAAATTTCAGATGACACAAAATTTTCACGCCGTTACATGTTTGTTGCCACTTCACTACCGGAAACATTTACAGCAGAAGATATCCTTTCCATTTACCGTCTGCGCTGGCAGGTGGAAATGGTTTTTAAAAGGTATAAATCCATACTTGGGGCAGGAAGTGTGCCGGTGAAAACAAAAGAAGCAACAGAAGCATGGATAAATGGGAAAATGATGCCTGCACTGTTAATTGAAAAATTTATTGGCAGTGTAGATTTTTCCCCCTCTGGGAAAAGCAGAAAAAAACAGGAGCATATGGAGAGAAACCAGACTGGCATTTCTGTTAATTTTTATTCTGGTCATTCCAAAAATTAACCTTCCTTTTGGGGATGCCTTTCTTGAGTATTCTGTGGATTTTTTTGTTGAAAAACGAAAAACGGACAGGTTACAAATGCCAGCATTCTTACTAAGTTAGTGCATATGGGGGACGCAACCAATCTGGAGGGGCAGATATTTGTTGGTGGCTCTGCAGGAAACATCTTAAAGACAGTTTTTGCGGTAGCGGTAGTAACGCCCTTTTTCTTTATTGGTTTTGACGTAATTCCACAGGCGGCAGAGGAAATCAATGTACCATTAAAAAAAATCGGAAAGATTATGATTTTGTCGATTGTGTTGGCGGTTACCTTCTATGCCCTGATTATCTTTGGCGTGGGATATGTGATGAATGCGGGAGAAATTACTGCATCTTCACAGGCTTCCGGTTTAGTCACAGCAGATGCCATGGCAAAAGCGTTTCATAGCAACATGATGGCAAAAGTGCTGATTATCGGTGGCATGTGTGGAATTGTCACAAGCTGGAATTCTTTTTTGATTGGCGGAAGTCGTGCGATGTATTCCATGGCAGATTCCTATATGATTCCGAGATGTTTTACGAAACTGCATCCAAAGCACAAGACACCAACCAATGCCTTGTACCTGATTGGCGGCCTTTCCATTCTGGCTCCGCTTTGTGGACGTCAGATGTTAGTATGGATTGTAGATGCCGGAAACTTTGGCTGCTGTCTGGCATATTGTATGGTCTCCCTGTCATTTATTATTTTGAGAAGTAAGGCACCGGAAATGAAACGTCCATACAAGGTAAAAAACTATAAGTTCGTTGGTGCAATGGCAGTTATGATGTCTGGTTTTATGGTGGTTATGTATATTATTCCATTTTCCGGGAGCGCATTGGTATGGCAGGAATGGATTATGGCAGGCGGCTGGGCTGTACTGGGAGTGGTATTCTTTGCAATATGTAAGATAAAATACGGGGAAAAGTTTGGTCTGCATGTGGATATTGCCACGGAAGATGGGCAGCAGTACAGAGAGGAAGCAGTGCTGGAGGCTGCCTTGGAGACTGTTAGTGGTCATGTGGCAGCAATGGCACAGGAGAGCAGCATGGCATTTTCCTATTTCCTGCCGGTGAATATTGTGTTTGGGAATGGTAAAGTGAATAAGGTAGGAGAACTGACAAAACCTTATGGCAGGAAAGCTTTGATTGTGACTGGAAAAAGCAGTGCGAAAAAGTCAGGGTTATATGACAGAGTGGATGAGAATTTGAAATCAGAGGGATTGGATACGGTGCTTTTTGACAAGGTGGCACAGAATCCTCTTACAACCACTGCTATTGAGGGAGCGGAACTCGCTAAAGCCAATGGATGTGATGTGGTAGTGGCAATTGGTGGCGGAAGTATCATGGATTGCGCGAAGGCGATTGCTTTTTTGGCAGTCAATGGCGGCGATATCAATGACTATATTTATGGAAGGTTACAGAGTGATCATGCGCTGCCGTTGGTTTTGATTCCGACTACATGTGGTACCGGTTCCGAGGGAAATGGATTTGCAGTATTGACGAATCCAGAGAATGGAGACAAAAAATCTCTCAGGTGCAATGCTATTATGGCAAAGGTGTCTATTGTAGATCCGGAGTGCATGATGACTATGCCGAAGCATGTATTGGCTTCTGTAGGCTTTGATGCTCTGTGCCACTGTATTGAGGCGTATACTTCTAAGATAGCACAGCCTTTTACCGATGCGCTTAGTGTCTATGCTATGGAACTGCTGGCAGAAAATCTTGTGAAAGTATATCAGGGCAGGGGTGGCAAAGAGGAATGGGAAAAGATTACACTTGCCAGTACCATCGGTGGTATGGTAATCAATACGGCAGGTGTCACTCTGGCACATGGTATGGAGCATCCGGCAAGTGGACTGAAAGATATTGTCCATGGAAAAGGATTGGCAGCATTGACTCCTGTTATTATTGAAGAGTCATATAAAGGAAATTACTTTAAATTTGCAAAAATCGCCCGGATTTTTGGCGGTCTGACAGCTGGCGATTTGTCAGGCAAAATCCGTACCTTGTTGCAAAATATTGATATGGAGTGTACTTTATCAGAACTTGGGCTTGAGGAAAAAGATGTGCCGTGGATGGCAGAAAACTGTATGAAAGTGTCTGCTGCCGGTGTTGCAAATAATCCAATAGTATTTACTCAGGATGAAATTGCAGAGATATATAGAAAGGCAATGTAAGGACATTCAGCGGTGGAACGGAGGAGAAGTAAATGGAGAATGATGTAAGGAGAAGCTGTGTGGATTGCGGTGTGGTAAATTGTGATGTACAAAATAAGTCATATCCGCCGTTTTGTTTGACAACGCATATGGACAAAACTGTTAAAAATGAGGCAATGAAGGAATACACCGGTGAAAACAGAAAGGTGATGCAGACTGCCGCCAAAGTAGAATATGATGGATATTGTGTGTGGACAAGGGTACAGGAAACCGTCGAATTTATGAAAAGGATGGGATATCATAAAATAGGAATTGCCACCTGTGTCGGTTTGATTCAGGAAACCCAGAGAATTGACCAAAATACTTAGAAGCCATGGCTTTGAGGTATATGGGATAGGATGTAAGGTAGGTGCGGTGGCAAAGACAGAGTTTGGAATTGATGTGGATTGTCAAAAAATTGGGAACAATTCCTGCAATCCAATTCTTCAGGCAAAGTTGTTAAATGCGGAAGGAACAGATTTAAATATTGTGATGGGTTTATGTGTGGGGCATGACAGTATGTTTTATAAGTATTCTGATGCCTTGGTTACTACTTTGGTAACGAAGGATCGTGTAACAGGACATAATGCAGTGGCACCTCTCCATCTTGCAAACGGATATTATGCAAAATTGAAAGAAGAATAGGGACTATAAAATTTTGGAGTCTTGTAGTATATTAGATTTTATAAAAGAACTGGGAGGACATAACAATGTGGGCATATGAAAGTATATTTTATCAAATTTATCCGTTAGGATTCTGTGGAGCACCTTTTGAAAATAATGGGAAAGCGCAGTCACGGATTCTGAAGGTGCTTGATTGGATTCCGCATATTAAGAAGTTGGGAGCCAATGCCATTTATTTTTCGCCAATCTTTGAATCCGATACTCATGGATATAATACTAGAGATTATAAGAAACTTGATTGTAGATTGGGATTTAATGAGGACTTTGTAAAAGTGTGTGAGGAGCTGCACAAGGCTCATATCCGGATTGTACTGGATGGAGTGTTTAATCATGTGGGCAGAGGGTTCTGGGCATTTCAGGATGTCTTACAAAATCGAGAAAATTCCAGATATAGAGATTGGTTTCATATTGATTTTGGTGGAAATTCAAATTATAATGATGGGCTTTGGTACGAGGGGTGGGAAGGCAATTTTGATTTGGTCAAATTAAATCTTCAGAATGAGGAAGTGGTTCAGCATATTTTTGATGCAGTGAAATACTGGGTGGAGACTTTTGATATTGATGGATTGCGTCTGGATGTGGTATATTGTCTGGACAAAGAATTTCTGAAACGTCTGCGTCAGTTTACGGACTCATTGAAAAAAGATTTCTTTTTGGTGGGCGAAACACTGCATGGAGATTATAAACAATGGGCAAATGATGAAATGTGCCATTCTGTCACAAACTATGAATGCTATCATGGGATGCACTCTAGTTTTAACAGTATGAATATGTTTGAAATCTGTCATTCTCTTATTAGGCAGTATGGGCCAGAGGAATGGTCTCTGTATAAAGGAATGCATTTGTTCAATTTTGTGGATAACCACGATGTAAGTCGGGTTGCAAGCGTACTTAATAATGAAAATCATCTGCCGTTAATCTATGCCTTGTGCTTTGGAATGCCCGGTATTCCCTGCATATATTACGGCAGCGAATGGGGAACAAAGGCAAATAAGAGCGAGGGTGATTCAGCACTTCGTGCCGGTTTTGATAAGCCGGAATTTGGAGAATTGGCAGAGTGGATTGCAAAATTGGCAGAGGTTAAGGCGCATAGTAAAGCTTTGAACTATGGTAGTTTCCGCTCTATTATACTTACCAATCATCAGTGTATTTTTGAGCGTGCATGTGAGGGGGAGAGAATACTGATAGCTATCAATGCATCAGAGGAGTCTTTTACTGCACACTTTGATGCGGGATGTGGCATGGCGGAGGATTTGTTGACGGGAAAACCTCACGATTTTGGTGGAGGTAGCGAGTTGCCTCCCTACGCTGCTTTTTTCTGGAAAATGGAGTATTAGGCTGATATAAAACGAAAGACTTTAGACTGGTCTCGTTAAAGTGAGGATAATATTCTGGTTCTTTATTTTCATTGTGCTAAAGAGGGCAGAAAAATAGATGTTTTACAATGTAACAATAAAGTGTGTTTCACAATTTTTAATGAAGGAGAGCCAATAAATACAGAAAATCCATGTAATTGTGGATATTATTATTCAAGTATTATAGGGAATGGAGAGATAGAGTTTCTGGAAAATACTGATGATAAGAAATATGCTTTGAGTATAATGTTTGCACATCAATTGGGAAGAAATGTGAAATTTACGGAAACGCAAGCGGATTCTGTATGCGTGTTTAAGCTTGTTGCGGAAAATTATACCGGAAAACAGAAGGCAAAGATGTGATAATACATTGCAGAACGGTTACAATTTATGCCTTTATTTGTTTCGTCCGTTTTCTGTTTTTTCTGCATTTCTTCTCCAAATAAGACTCTCCAATTCAGACGCTGCAACGCTGAGTGACATGCCTTTTCGTTTCAGAATGCAGATGTTTCTCGGTGGAATAGCTGGTTTCATGTTTAGGATAACAAGGTTCTCCATATTTTCATTTTCCAAAAATTCGATAGGAACAAACCCGATTCCTAAATCAGATTTTACCATGGGCAATATCTGGTCAGCAGTAGCAGCTTCCACATCGGGAGAAAAAGAAATTCCCATTTTATTGAAAAATTCAGCATAAAACGAAAAAGAACTTGTTTTTTCGCCAAGACCAATCAATGGATACTCATTGATCAGATGATCTGTAATGGTTGTTCCGGTGGAAAGTGAAAATGCACTGCTGCATACAGGAACCTCCTGAATATTTCGTAAAACGTTTGAAGACAGCCCTGCCGGAAGATTGAATGGTTCCGTAACAATCGCAAAATCTGCCAATCCCTTTTTTAGAACATCAATTGCCTGTGGCGTGGAATGATTGGATACTCTGATATGGATTCCGGGATAGGCTTTACGGTAATTTTTAAGCACCGGGAGCAATACGCAGTGTAGGGCAATTTCGCTTGCAGCAATTGTAATGATTCCAGACTGCAGGCTGCGGTTTCTGGCGATTTCCTGTTCACCGCACAAAATATGTTCAAATGCAATGGAGATATGGGCATATAATTTTTCACCTTCCGGAGTAAGGGTTACGCCATGTCTCTGTCTTACAAACAATGTGCATCCCAGTTCTTCCTCCAGTTTTTTCATCATCCGGGTAATATTTGGCTGGTTGTTCAGGAGTGCGCCTGCCGCCCCCGTAAAACTCTTATATTTTCCGACATAATAAAATACCCTGTAATAATCATAATTGATGTTCATCTTCACACCTCGCATATTAAAATTATATATCTGAATTGCAAAATTGATATTTTACACATACCTAATAAGGCATTATAATACATCCGATATGAAAAAACAATATCTTTGAAGGAAAGCTCTGACATGATATTGTCCAGCAGCAAACTGGGTATAGATGGCTGCGTTGAGATGATAATGAGCTGTGTAGAAGAAATGGAGGATGATGAAAATGAATAAGGATTTAACAGTGGGAAATCCCCAGACCGTACTTTGGAAATTCTGTATGCCGCTCTTTGGCAGTATTATTTTCCAGCAATTATACAATATAGCTGACAGTCTGGTTGCCGGTAAATTTGTAGGAGAAAACGCATTGGCTGCTGTTGGAAACAGCTATGAAATCACGCTGATTTTTATTGCTTTTGCATTTGGGTGTAATATGGGCTGTTCTGTTATTGTATCGAAACTCTTTGGTGCTAAAGATTATAAAGGCATGAAGACAGCAGTTTATACAGCCTGTATTTTCAGTGGGATGGTGTGTATCCTGTTAATGCTGATCGGAATATCCGGCTCCGGAGTGCTGCTTCGGTTAATCCGAACCCCAAAAGAAGTATTTGCGGATTCAAAACTGTATCTGGACATCTATGCATGGGGATTGCCCTTTGTATTTTTCTACAATATTTCAACCGGAATTTTCTCTGCACTTGGAGATTCCAAAACACCGTTTTACTTTCTTGCAGTATCTTCCCTGTCAAATATCGCAGTCGATATCTGGTTTGTAAAGGCATTCCATATGGGAGTGGCCGGAGTGGCGTGGGCAACTTTCATCTGTCAGGGAATCAGCTGCATTCTCGCAATGATAGTCGTGCTTTACCGTCTTGCGAAAATTGACTGTAAAGAAAAAGCATCTGTTTTTGATTGGCAGATTCTAAAACAAATTGTGATAATTGCAATCCCAAGCACGCTCCAGCAAAGCTTTATCTCTTTGGGAAACATCGTAATCCAGAGTATCATAAATGGTTTTGGCGCATCTGTTATGGCAGGGTATTCCGCAGCCGTCAAGCTCAATAATCTGGTCATTACTTCATTTACTACTCTCGGAAATGGCATTTCCAACTATACGGCACAAAATCTGGGTGCAGGAAAGCTGCCACGTATCAGACAAGGATTTCATGTCGGGGTCAGGCTGGTCTGGATGCTGAGCCTTCCATTATTTTTCCTCTACTTCTTTGGCGGCAGTCTTGTCTTAAAGCTCTTTATGGATGAACCTACTGAGCTTGCGGTACATACGGGCATTATCTATTTGAAGATTCTTTCTCCGTTTTATTTTGTGGTTTCTGCAAAATTGGTGGCTGACGGCATCTTAAGAGGTGCAGGGTTGATGAAAAATTTTATGGTTGCGACTTTTACGGATTTAATATTGCGTGTCCTTTTGGCATTCTGTTTTTCAAAAACATTACTGGGTTCAACCGGGATCTGGTGTGCGTGGCCGGTAGGGTGGTGCATTGCAACAATACTGTCAATTGCTTTTTACCGAAAAGGTCCATGGGTGGCTCAAAATGCTCCCTCACCCATTTATCCTGATTGATATCATCTTCCATCTTTGCCCGGTGCATCATGAGGTAGTGGTTGCCTTTCTCAATATAGATTTTATTCTTTTGACGTATAGTCTAATCACCAAAGATGTGTTAAAATATTTGCTGATGTACTTATCGTGCAAGATGTTGTGAGGGATTGGAAACTGGAGGATGCAGGACATGACGAGAAACGAGGAAAAGAAAATTAGAACGGGGCGGAGATTCTCTCTAATCGTTCCAATTATCGTTGCAGTGATTCTTTCTTTTGGAAACGACTATATCGTGCTTCGGTCAATACATGACAAGAATCAGATTGATCTGGCACCACTGGAGAACGGGCTGGCAATATCCAATATATGTCTGTTGACGGGCTTAGTGTTGGCTATCGTGATATCAAACCTGCTCTTTCGCATCATTATCCGACAGGAATTGCTGGTTCCTTTGCAAAAAATTAGAACAGGGATGAATCGGATTCGCCATGGTGATTATGATTACAGAATAGAATACGAAGAAAATGATCTCATGTATGAGCTGTATGACGATTTCAATGAAATGGCGGTGGAAACAAAACGTTTTGCGGTAAAGGAAAAACAGATTGATGAGCGGAGGAGGCAGCTCTTGCTTAGCATTTCCCATGATCTGCGATCCCCGATGACCTCCATTATCGCCTATGTGCAAGGGCTTTTAGATGGCATTGCCCAGAATGAGCAGAAAAGGCATCAGTATTTAGAAGTGATCAAGGCAAAATCATTGGAAATTGATCGGATGGTAAACCGCCTTTTTACATATGCCAAACTGGACAGCCAGGAATATGAGCTGGATAAGCAGCCCATTGATATCGGAGAATATATGAGTGCTTATGTGGACGAGATTGCCAGAGAATATGAAAAAAAGAATTTTCGGATTCAGCTAAAGGTCGTGTCCTCTGCTAAAATCCTGGCAGATAGCGACATGTTTGACCGAATTTGCACAAACCTGATAGAAAATGCATACAAATACAATGACAAAGAAAATGGCAGTATGACCATTACGGTTAAGTCAGGCCATTACCATGTGAAAATTACTTTTGCAGATAACGGTCCCGGAGTAAATGATGATGAGATTTCAAACTTGTGGGATGTGTTTTACCGCACCGACCATGCAAGAAAAAATCCAGGCGAAAGCAATGGAATCGGACTTGCCATTGTAAAAAAAGCAGTAGAAATGATGGAAGGAAAAGTGGAAGCAAAAAACGGAAAGAGCGGTGGATTGTCCGTAATAATCAGAATACCCATTTCTGAATAATAGATTGGCGAAGTTCCCATAAATGAAATAAGTGAGGCGAGAATACTATGGCAAAAATATTGATTATTGAGGATGACGAAAACATCGTAAGTATCGAAAAGGATTATTTGGAAATCAATGGATACGAGGTAGATATAAGAAATGAAGCAGTTTCAGGTATCGAATTAGCTAATACGGGTGAATACGACCTTATTCTCTTGGATTTGATGCTGCCGGGAATGGATGGCTTTTCCGTATGCAAAAAACTGAGGTTGCAGCTGGATATTCCAATTATTATTGTTTCAGCCAAACAGGAGACCGCTGATCAGGTTTTAGGGCTGGGACTGGGAGCGGATGACTTCATTGCAAAACCATTTGATCCCAGCGTGCTTGTAGCACGGGTGAAGTCAAATCTTGCACAATGCCAGAGAGGAAAGGTAACGGAAGCCCAAAATAGCATCTTGAAGGTGGGTGCTCTGACGCTGGATAAGCAAAAAAGGCAAATTTATAAAGACGGTGTTGAAATTGCATTAAAAAATAAAGAATACGAGCTGATGGCCTTTTTTATGGACAATAGGGATATCGTATTTACCAAAGAAGAACTGTACGAGAGAATATGGGGACTGGATGCGGAGGGTGACACAACAACAGTGGCAGTACATGTCAACCGACTTCGCAAAAAACTTGAAGAAGACCCGTCCCAGCCACAATATCTGGAAACAGTGTGGGGTGTGGGCTACCGTTTTACGGTCAAACAATCCAGTTAAAAAAAATATATGAAAAAGTTTAAAATCTGTTTAAAATTCTATTTAAGATTTTTTAAAAATCCTCCCTAGAATGGGTATTGTAAAAAAACAATATACAAGGGAGGATTTTATTATGGGAGAATATGCATATCTGTTGTATATCGCAATCATTCTGTTTTCCACCAAAATACTGGGTGTGTTTTCAAGAAAACTTCATATGCCTCAGGTCGTAGGAGCTTTGCTGGCAGGCATTATCCTTGGTCCATCAGTAACAAATTTAATTACCCTGCAAGGTGATGTGGGTCAATTTTTGGAGGACACGGCAGAGATTGGAGTTATTTTTCTTATGTTCTCTGCAGGACTGGATACTGATGTCCGTGAACTGAAAAAAAACAGCATTTCAGCCTTTGTCGTGGCAGGAATCGGAGTTTTAGTCCCGGTTTTGGGAGGATTTGCCACATATGCTGCCATTTTTAAGCCTTCTCTGGCAAATCAGCAGGAACTTCTAAAAGCCATATTTATTGGCGTTGTCCTGTCCGCTACATCCGTTAGCATAACCGTTGAGACATTGCGGGAGATGGGCAAATTAGGCGGGAAGGTTGGCACCACAATCCTCGGTGCAGCAGTCATTGATGACATTTTGGGAATTATTGTCTTAACAGTAGTTACCAGCCTGCAGGATACTAGCGTGAAAATAAGCACAGTATTATTAAAAATTGTCTTATATTTCGTATTTATTGGAGCAGTATTCTTCGTCTGCTATAAATGCAGGAAACAGATTGAGCGGTTTGACAAGCGAAGAAGCGTAGCAATTATGGCTGTGGTATTTTGCCTGGTACTATCTTTTATCTCCGAAGCAGCCTTTGGTATTGCGGATATTACAGGAGCCTATTTTGCCGGTCTGATTCTATGCGAGCTGAAATTGCAGCCATATGTAAATCGAAAGACAGAAATTCTGTCCTATATGTTTTTCAGTCCAATCTTCTTTGCGAGCATTGGCTTAAAGACATCCCTTTCTGCCATGAGCGGAGTCATTCTTACCTTTTCCGCAGTACTTTTGCTGGTGGCGATCCTATCTAAAGTCTTGGGCTGTGGCCTGGGAGCAAGATTGTGCGGCTTTTCCGGAAAAGATGCCCTGCAAATCGGTGTGGGCATGATATCCAGAGGAGAAGTAGCATTGATTGTGGCTCAGAAGGGTTCGCAATGCGGACTGCTAAACAGTAATCTGTTCGGGGCGATTGTCCTGGTGGTAATTGTAACTACGCTAATTACACCAGTGCTTTTGAAAATGGTTATGCGGGATGCGTCAAATGAAGTTAACTTAGGAAAAATTGGAAAAAACGCTGCGCATAATTAAATAGATAACAGGGTGTCAAAAGTTCCTTTTGACACCCTAATAAATATAAAATAGGAGGGTCATTATGATATCACAAGTTATAGGATTTTCAGTATTATTTATTTTAGTTTTTGGAGGAATCATTGGAACTATTATAAGGTTTACGCTGTTTGGAAATGTTCATGCAAATGTGAGCAACCGTATTCCGGAAAAACGGATTGATGAAGCATTAGAACAGACCGGTAAATTAGAACAGACCTGCACAAAGCGAAATGCGAAAAGCAGGAAGATTTCCGGGCAATCTGCCCAAAGGAATGTATGTAAAATAGGGCATGAATTTAGTAAATTGCAGCCACCTGTCTAGCCTAAAACTAAATTTTTTACATAATCATCTTCTCTTTTTTTCAAATATCGGGTAGGAGGTAGATAATTATTTTATCTACCGACCTCACACACCAACGTACGTCAGACTGTCTAACAATTATATTTAGCAGTCTGACATTGCGTTAGTAGGGTTTTTGTTAAGGGATTTACATTATCAAGCGGTATTACCTATAATATTATATATATCACAATATGAATAATTGGAGAATTATATGAAATTTCTTAGACAATTTATGATTATTTTATTACTTTCTTTCTTAGGAGAAGTACTTAAGATGTTCATACCATTACCAATTCCGGCAAGTGTTTATGGCTTAGTGTTGATGCTCGTATGTTTGATGACGGGCATTTTAAAGACGAGTCAGGTAAAAGATGCAGCATTTTTTTTGATTGAGATCATGCCGGTTATGTTTATTCCGGCAGCAGCTGGTCTGATTGATTCATGGGTAGTTTTACGTCCGTTATTATTGCCTATTTTAGTCATTACTGTTGTGATTACGGTGTTTGTTATGGCAATAACAGGAAGAGTGGCACAGATGATAGCACAAAAGAGAGGAATTAAAAATGAATGAAATATTCAGACAATCATTGTTTGTAGGAGTAACAATTAGTTTGATTGCATATGAGATTGGCTTGTTTTTGAAGAAAAAATTTGGATTTGCAATTTTAAATCCATTATTAGTATCCATTGTAATTGTAATCATAGCATTAAAAACATTAGGAATTAGTTATGAAGTATATAACGCAAGTGCGAAATATATATCTTATTTATTAACACCTGCAACAGTATGTCTGGCAGTACCATTATATGAACAGTTAGAATTATTAAAGAAAAATATGGTAGCTGTTATTTGCGGGATTTTGTCAGGAACATTGGCTAGTTTATTTGGAATTTTTGTTTTATGCAGCTTGTTTGGATTTAATCATCAACAGTATGTAACGATGCTTCCAAAATCAATCACGACGGCAATAGGAATTGGCATATCAGAAGAGCTGGGAGGAATTGTAACAATTACAGTGGCAGTGATTATTATTACAGGAATTCTTGGAAATGTGATCGCAGATACGGTATTTCGTATTTTTAAGATTAAAAATCCTTTAGCAAAAGGATTGGCACTTGGAACGGCATCCCATGCAATCGGAACAGCAAGAGCAATCGAAATGGGGCCTGTAGAGGGTGCAATGAGTAGTTTGGCAGTTGCAGTAGCAGGGCTATTGACAGTTATATTTGTATCAGGATTTGCTCAGCTTATTTAAAAGAGGAGGAAAAAATCATGGCAAATGAAAAAATGATCATCACGATTGGCAGAGAACATGGAACAATGGGCGAAAAAGTGGCAGATAAACTTAGAAAGCAATTTCATTTGCCACTTTATGATAAAGCACATCTTCTTAAGGCGGTGGAAGGTACAGAGGAATACGATGAACTAAATGCATTTTTTAATGATAGGAAAGTGAACAGTCTGTTATATGCGATTGCAATGAGCGCAAGTGTAAGAGCCAACGATGTGCCATTTGGAATTATCAAAAATATTATTGGGGACACAGGAGGTATTGTTATGGATGGTTGTGGGAATTATTTGTTCCGTAATCGTCCAAACACAGTCAGGATTTTTTTGCATGCCAACAAAGATATCAGGATTAACAATTTAGTAACACATCTTGGGATGACGAAAGAACAGGCAAGAAAAGAAATTGAAGCAGAAGATTCAAAAAGGTATGAATTTCATAAATATTACACAGAAGAAATATGGGGAATGTCCAATGGATATGAATTATGCTTAGATGAAGGAATACTTGGAATTGATGGATGTGTGCAGATGATTTTGGATTATATAAAAATAAGAAAGCAATGGTTACTATTCACAGCCAATCGTAGCCGGACTTAAGGAAATAAAAAATATCTTCCCCTATGAATCGCCTTCATTATGTGCAGCATGAGAAAGCAGAATTTCAAATTTTCTGTAGAAAGCGAAAGTTCCTGAAATTTACAACCTGACAAAAATTTAGAGAGACATTCCTTCCTGCAGGACAATTTAGCTCTTTTAGAATTGCTTTGCTTTTTAAGTTTTCAGCAGATGCGCGCGCACGGACAACTGCCTGAACCGAAAACCAACAGAGTTCCAGGATAGTTCGGAGCGGTACGCTCCCGCTACGCAGAATACGTAATGGTACATAGTGCCGGGGCAGATGTAAAACATATGCCCCGGCACAAGTACCAACGTATTCTGGAGTCCCGTCCGAACTATCCTGAAATCGTTGTTTTCGGTGAGTTTTGGGAGTAAGCGCGCTAATCAGAAGCTGAAAAAAAAAGCATTAGCAATTCTTAAGAGCGTAGGATTGCCCAGGGAGGAATGTCTTCTATAATTTTTGCCAGGATGCAAGCAAGGCCAAACTTTCGCTCTCTACAGAAAATATATATAACAGTCCGTTTTCTCATGCTGCACATTGTAGAAAACATACAAGGGGAAGAGATTTTTTATTGAGATCCGGCTACGATTGGCTGTGAATAGTAACAATAAAATTCATATCATCAACTCCTAGCATTCTAAAATTTAAGCATATCTTTCAGAGCGATTACCTTTTCATTATTTATTATTTGATATTATAGTTTTCCCTTTCCCTCATTTTTGCCCTTATCAGCACTTGTAATCATGAGGGAAACGATATAAAATGATGTAATGAATAAAATAAAGTTGACTTGCTTAAATTTAGAGTTTTCAAGGGTTGACGGCATTTTTTATGATAGTTTATAACAATTATTAAATATCCTCAAATGAAAGGATTAACAATTTAAATTTTAAATATCATCCAGATGAAAATGATGATTATGTGTGCCCAGACATTATGATTATATGTGAACGAAAATATTTAAAGGGAGGGGCATACAGTGGAACTCCAAAATTTATTACTGAGACTCTTGGTCCATCAACGGCTAAAAAAGATAGGGCAGAAAAGAAAGATATCTATGAAAATGCCGGTGTGGAAGAATACTGGATTGTTTCCCCACAGGGAGCGATTGAAATTTATTATTTAGAAGATGGAAAATATGTGTTGGATCAGAGCTATATGCTGCAAGACGATAAGGAAGCTCAAGATTATAATGCAGAGCAGGAGATATGTTTAAGGGCATTTCCACATATAAAAATGACATTGGGTGAAATTTTTGAGGGTGTTGACTAATTGGGCTGAATGATAATTCAATATTATTTACTTATAAGGAATCCCCTTTGCTATCAGTTTTGCCAGTTCCCGCCGCTTTATGATGCCTTTTGCCTTTTTATATTCGCCTTTATTGGTGCAAAAGAAGGTTTCTATCAGGATTGCAGGGGGCTTTGTTCCATTTAACATGTACAAATCATCACGCAGTTTAATGCCTCTGTCAGTGAAGACGGAGGCAAGCTGCTTTTGTACTTTTTCTGCATATTTTTTTCCAGCAGAAGATTTATATAAAACCTCTGTGCCTTTTGCAGAGGGAGAGGCGGCGTTTAAATGCAGCTCAATTACCAAATCATAGTTACCGGAATTAATAATATTCAATTTATAGGCTTTCTCCTGTATGGAGGAGGTGAATTTTTTCTCTGGGCATACAATTCTTTTGACTGTATGGCCGTTTTTTCTTATAGCAGATGCCACCTGTTTTGAAAATGCTTTACACCATTTATATTCATTACAGCCGCCGTATTTTTTCCCGTCCGCACTCGTATAATTTCCATTTTTTAATAAGGAGTGTCCAACTGTCAATGCAATTTTCATATCATTCACCTATCCTTTACTGTTTTGTTTTTATATCAATTCCTAATATCTTGCTTAATGAAATAAGCGCTTTCCCCACATAGAGGGAAATGGCCGATGACATAACAAATCCCGGAGTGATCCCGATGGAAGATAAGTCTGTTTTGTCAAAGCAGTATGCTGTGCCAAGAAACATACCGCTTGCAATTACTGCTTTAATGATTCCTGCTGTTAATTTTGTCCAGCTAAATTGTCTATTTTCAGAGCAGATATTAAAGTATGTACCTGCTATAATATTCATTAATATTGCAACCAAAAGGACTGGGAGCAGATTTAGTATTTCTTTCATAATTATCCTCGTTTACATGCTGTACACATATATTTTATAATTTTATGCAAAATGATATAGCAAAGAGAACGCTGCTTTTATAAAATTGTTAGGAAAGCAGGACTATGTTCTTTCCATAGCCCTGCTATTGAGATTGGAAATTGCGGTAGATGTTATTTTATTATAGATTTGCGGTAATCCGTTGTCTCTTTTATATATTTTGCCGCACATTCCCTTGAGCAGGCAAAATTTCGCCATCGGAAATCGATAAAAAGGAGTTTGAAAAATTGGAAGAGAATTTGCACAGACTGGAAAAAATAATTACAGTTGATATCTGTGATATATTTAATAGCAAGGATTCTTTTTTGTTTCTTACCTTGTTTGAGCGCTTTACAGGATTTGGGATTGCTGATATAAAATTTGCTGGTTTTCTTAGGGGATTTAAAACGAATATGAGAAACACCAGGAAAAATGATAAGGGGATGTTGTTTGATGAAATTGATAAGGACAAATCAACAAAGGATAAGGTGGTTGTGGTTTCTAAGTTGAAGATGCTTGAGAAGTTGATGAACGGGTTTTTGTATGGCAATACTTATATGGAATGATTTTTTATGCTTTGTAGCCGTGCATAGTAACGCCGGTTGGTAAAATGTGAAAAAAACGGAAAAATTTTCGAATTCATGGTATGTTATGATACTTATAGTAAACGCATGTATTTTATGCGTTTACTATAATATGAGATATAAGAAAAATAAAAGCTGCTGGTTTTGCGGCGTCAGACGGCATAGCCGGATGGCTTTTCGAATGATGTTTCGAATAGCCGTGAATAGTAACTGGGAAGAAGGAAAGGTGCAACTTATTTTGAAGAAAACCAGAATGACCATAATCTTATACATACTAAGCCTGATCTTATTGTTTGCAGGAGGAGCTGCTTTGTACTATTATCAGATTTACCATGCAGCGGCTATTTTTATGCCGAAGGAACAGAGAGAGATTACCGGGATGCTTAACCGTCCGGGTTGCGGCTGGTATCGTCTCTATGCGTATTACCTTAATCCGGGGACTTCCCTCCCGGCAGACAAACTATCTATTTTTGAGGAAAAGGATGGCTATACCTATCGTCTTGCCCTCTTAGAATTCAACCTTGCAGAATACAACAATCAAAAATTGGATACTGCTGCCCTAAACAATGTTGAAAAGGTACTGCAGCTTTTTTCCAACACAAAATCTAAGGTTATCGTCCGTTTTCTTTACGACTGGGATGGACTTGCAATGCCAAAAGAACCAACAGAACGTTCCATCATTGAACAACATATGAAACAGGCAGGAATAATATTAAATAAATATAAGAGCCTGATTTATACCACACAGGGAATCTTTGTCGGAAACTGGGCAGAAATGCATAATTCAAACTACCTGTCTGCAGAAGATATGACAGCCTTGCTTGCCTGCTATGCCAGCGCCACCGACCCTTCTATTTACCTTGCAGTGCGCACTCCGGCACAATACCGGGCAATTGTACAGGAACTGGAAGAACACCCGGAGAAATATGAGGAGTATGATGTTTCTGGCAGCAAACTTCTGGAGCGCCTGGGACTTTTTAATGATGGTATGTTTGGTTCTGTTTCTGATACTGGGACCTACCGTGAAGCAGATGTCGCGGTCACATTAAATGACAAACTTGCCGCCCGGGAAAGTGAACTGAACTTCCAAAATGAACTGTGCCAGACTGTTCCAAATGGTGGAGAGGTTGTTATTGATAATCCTTATAATGACGGAGAAAATGCCATAAAAGATCTGGCGAAAATGCATGTGTCCTATTTAAACCGAATGTATGATGAAGCTGTTATCCAAAAATGGAAGGAGAGCACATATACTGGATCCGAAATCCTGTATCAGGATCAGTCTTATTATAATTATATCACAGATCATATGGGCGCTCGGTTTGTTTTAAAAAACTTTTCCTTCTCCCACAAGCCATCAAAAAAGCAGATGGCAAAAGGCAGACTGGAGCTTGAAAACAAAGGTTTTTCGGCTCTTTACCAGAAAGCAGTATTAACCATTACCATGATAAACATGGAAACAAAAGAAGAGACAATTGTCTGGGATTCAGAAACAGAAAAAGAAGGAGAAGGAGAAGCCGTTGTCTTTTTGCCAGGCCAGGAAAGCATCTCTATCCCATTTTCTATTTCGCTGTCTGATTATGAAAAAGGGGTATATACATTTACAGCCCGATTAACCGACAGCGAAAGTGGTGAACTTATCTCATTTGCAAATGACAGCTTTGATGAAGTGACAGGCGGATATGTTTTAGGAACAGCTTCTATGTAAGTAGGAAATAATCCGTACCTATTTGTCAGGACAGGCAGACTATAATGAGTAAAAAGCAAGAAGCCGTAACACAAGCAGCGGCTTTTTGCTTTTTTATTGGCGTTTGACTATTTTCAGGCAGTGGGGTAAGGTATTCAAAAGCAGGAAATTGTGATATACTTCCTCTGAGGAATGTGAAAATCAAAGAGCAGCGTTTATGGTTATTGCTTGTGCCGTTAAGAAAATGCGGCAGAATGGAGAGTATTATGAAACTTCGTTACCCTGATTACTATGAGAAGTTTTCCTGTATTGCGGACAGATGTGAAGATACCTGCTGTGCAGGCTGGGAAATTGATGTTGATGATGATAGTTATGAGTATTATATGCAGGTTCCAGGAAAATTTGGGGAAAGAATCCGAGATTCCATAAAAGAGTATCAGACAGATGAAGAGGATGCGTATGAATGTCATGGCTTTATTTTACGTGAGGGAAAACGGTGTCCTTTTTTGAATGAGAATAATTTATGTGATATGATACTGGAGTTAGGCGAAAATGCTATTTGTGATGTATGTACCTATACACCACGCAATTTTTTAGAGTATGGAAATGCAAGAGAAATTTCGATTAGCCCAAGTTGTGCAGAAGCAGGAAGATTGATTTTTGGCAGCCGGAAAAAGGTAGGGTTTACGGAACGGGAGATACCGGAAGAACTAGATTTTGCAGAAAGTGCGGAGGAGTTAGAAATTGCTGCGGTGGTAAAAAATGCCAGAGATACTGCGATTGGAATTTTACAGAACAGGGAGAAAGAGATCTGCCAGCGTATTTGTGATTTTATGATTTATGCAAAAGAAGTGCAGTCCTGCCTGAATAAAAATAAAACGGAACAAATACCATATAATACTATAAAAGAAAGAATGGAAGAAAAAAGAAAAGAACTGTCAGGTTTGACAGAAAAGAAGAAGGATTTCTTTTTATTTTTCCAAAAGAGGATGAAATCTTTTAACGAATTGGATTGCATGAATGATGAGTGGGGAAATTATCTGGAGCGATTGGAGATTTTATTTCTAGAGGAAGAAAAAGGGCAGAAACGATATGAAAAAGCATTGGAACGATTATATATATATATGAAAGAAAAGGAGATGGAATATCTGTGGGAACAGTTGATGGTATATTATGCGTTTCTGTTTCTGGCACGCTGCGTAGATGGTCTGAATTTCTGGGGGAAAGCACAGTTTTGTGTATGCAGCTTTCTTGTGATACGGGACATGGCCATGGAACGTTTTTACCAGAACGGGGAATTCTTTACCGTAGATGACTGCGTAGATATTGTTCGGATTTATGCAAAAGAAGTGGAACATTCTCAGGAAAATCTGGAATTTTTAGAGGAAGAATTTTTATTTGAGGAAATCTATCAGTTGGAAGCATTGTGGGCACAGGTACTACACTAGAGCGTGTTAGAAAAGTGTAGGAGCATTTTGCAAAAAAAGTAGTTTTCAAACATAATATGGAAGGGCATGGAGGATTAAAATGGGGAAATTATATTTTACAAGGCATGGACAAACTGTCTGGAATGTGGAAAATAAAATATGTGGTGCGACAGATATTGAACTTACAGAGCTAGGACATAAGCAGGCAGCGGAACTGGGGAAACGGATTAAAACGGAGGGGCTTCCGATTGAAGAAATACTGACTTCTCCGTTGATTCGTGCGAAGAATACGGCTGAGCATATTTCTGAAATCACGGGGATACCCATGCGTGTGGAAGAACTGCTTCGGGAGCAGAATTTTGGGGTTTTTGAGTCGACGCCAAGGGATTCGGAAGAGTTTTTAGAGGCAAAAAAACAGTTTGTCAATCGATTTGAAACAGGAGAAAGTATGTTAATGACTGCAAAACGTGTCTATACTTTACTGGACAGATTGTTAAAGGAGGACAGGATATATCTTCTGGTAGCGCATAATGGGATTGCAAGAGTTGCGCACAGCTATTTTTATGATATGTCAAATGAAGAGTTTGCAAGATATTCCATGAGAAATTGTGCATTGGAAGAATATAACTGGTAGCTGCTGCCAAAAACGGAGTGTGCAGGTGTTGTGATTTTGTTAGCAGAATTTATAAATTTGATTCACAAAGAATGTGAATCATGATCATGTATAAGGAAGGACAGGAATTGACTATGTTTTATATTGGAAATCATTTATCTGCTTCAAAGGGATATGAGGCAATGGGAAAGCAGGCAGTAAAATTGGGAGGAAATGTGTTTGCATTTTTTACAAGAAACCCAAGAGGTGGAAAAGCAAAAGAAATTAAGGAAGCGGATGTTGAAAAATATCTTGCTTACGCAGAGGAACACGAATTTGGGAAGCTCGTGGCACATGCACCATATACAATGAATTTGTGTGCTGCGAAAGAGGATATCCGTAATTTTTCCAGAGAAATGATTGCAGATGACATGAAGCGAATGGAGTATACGCCGGGAAATTATTATAATTTTCATCCAGGCTCCCATGTGGGGCAGGGAGCAGAGAAAGGGATTGAGATAATTGCTGATGCGTTAAATTCTATATTGACAAAAGAGCAGTCAACGACGGTTCTTCTGGAAACCATGGCAGGCAAGGGAACGGAGATGGGGAGAAATTTTGAGGAGCTTCGGGAGATTATTGACCGGGTGGAGTTAAAGGAAAAGCTTGGCGTATGCTTTGACACCTGCCATGTATGGGATGGCGGTTATGATATTGTCAATGACTTAGATGGTGTTCTGACAGAGTTTGATCATGTAATTGGACTGGACAGGCTTTGTGCGGTACATTTTAATGACAGTATGAATGACCTTGGCTCCCATAAAGACCGCCACCAGAAGATTGGGGAAGGGAAGATTGGTCTGGAGGCAATGAAACGGGTTGCCCTTCATCCGGTACTTGCCGGAAAGCCTTTTATTTTGGAAACGCCAAATGATGATGAGGGGTATGCGAAGGAAATTGCTATGATAAGGGAGTGGACAAGTTGAAATTGCAGAGGCTGACAGGTTTTCAGGCGAGTTTTGCGCATGTTTTTTAGAATAGCCGTGGATAGCAGCAGATAGCATAGAAGAAAGAAGGAAACGATGGAGCGTTATGTAAAAATGGAAGAAATCTCGGATGGAAAGAGATATCACAGCAATGAAATGGCAAAGCTTGGCTGCAATGACTGCGAGGGGTGCAGTGAATGCTGCCAT
This sequence comes from uncultured bacterium, assembly GCA_947651225.1. Classification (GTDB taxonomy): domain Bacteria; phylum Bacillota; class Clostridia; order Lachnospirales; family Lachnospiraceae; genus Butyribacter. The sequence continues at coordinate 23,791 of CANSYK010000066.1, forward strand.
AATGTAGGAGAGAGTATTATTTTAGATCCATGGGATATTTATATGTTAGAAACAAATCTGTCCTGTGGTTTTGAAGAGCTGCTTGGAAAATATTTGGAGTTGAAGGTGTATCAGGGCATTATTTTGCCGCATCTGCTTTTGGATGAAAAGGAAGGATGTCATTTTTTAAACAAAGAGGGAAGGTGTCAGATTCATTCCTTTCGTCCGGGATTCTGCCGCCTTTTTCCTCTTGGGCGTATTTATGAAAATAATTCTTTTTCCTATTTTTTACAGACAAAGGAGTGTAAAAAGGAGCGGCGGACAAAGGTTAAAATCAGTAAATGGCTTGGAATTCCAAAACTGGTTTCTTATGAAAAATATATTTGTCAGTGGCACTATCTGCTCAAAGAAATTCAGGAACGTATAGGGCAGATGGATGAGCAGGCATTAAAGAAGTGGAATATGTATCTTTTGCAATCCTTTTTTGTTGTGCCATATGAGGCAGGAGATTTTTATGAGCAATTTGAAAAGCGTTATAAAGAGGCAAAAATTCAAATAGAAAAAATAGTGGAAAGTGTGTGAAGAATTTTTAAGCTGGCAAAAAATGCTGATTTAGGAACTGAAAATAAATTAAATGAACAAGTTACGAAGAATGTTTTTCCGAGCGCAAAGAAAAAAACGTAGTTCTACGCTCCGCTTCGGTCCTTGCTAAACAAGCGCCACTGGCGCTTAGCAACGTAGCGGGCTACGGCGAGGCTTTTTGATGCAGCAATTGAAAAAACAGGCGAGTAAGTTGTTCCATTTAATTATAGTAAACGCATAAAATACATGCGTTAACTATAATGGAT
>CANSYK010000067.1 GCA_947651225.1 uncultured bacterium
GCGCCTAAAATTTCTTTTATTTTGAAAAATCTAACCGCACAGGTGGAAAAAATTTTTTTGCGTATTTTTCCTAATGCCGGGAAAATCCATATAAATACCAGTTTTGGGTAAAAGGCCCCTGATGTATTTTCAGGGGCTTTATGTATTTTTATTTCAATTTGCTCTGTGTCTGGATGTATTTTTCGACTGCTTCCTTTGAGATTTTCCATACCCGCCCAATACGGAATCCTTTCAGCTCACCCTTTTTTAATAATTCATACACCCTGTTTTTGCCAATGTAAAGGGCTTCTGCTACATCATATACAGTCATAATGTCATGGTATTGCTCCAGCATTTTTTTCGCCTCCTTTGCTTTTTTTTATTAGATTGTTAAGAGGATTGATTATTTTTAAATTACATATCCACGAACAAATTTGGTAAAAGTTAAGGAAAGCGAGGAAAACACTATGAGGGTGAGCGTAAGCATTGATAATACAGGGAACAAAGTAAAGGCATATGGCAGGGAGATTCCAAGGATGAAACGAAGGGTGGCAGGCAACTGGCAGGAGATAGAACTGCAGGAGCTGGCTGATTTAAATGGAAACGAAGGATATGCCATAATCCCGGCACATCTGGAAAACGGAGCAGCTGCATGTAATTGTACGTCCATGCAGCTGTTCGCCCTTGATTTTGACCATGGATGCACATTTGGGGGAATTAAGGGGAGATGTGATTCTATAGGGCTGGGGATTGCATATGCGTATCATACATTTAGTTCTTCTGATAAAGAAGAAAAGTTCCATATCGTTTTTGTGCTGGAAGAGGCAGAAAAAGATCCCTTCATTATTAAAGCAACACTTTTGATGCTGCATAAAATATTTCCAGAGTGTGACCACAGCTGTATCAATATGGACAGGATGTTTTTTGGCGGAAAAGAATTGATCTGGTTTGATGAGACGGCGCGTTTTTCTTTGGTGCAGCTTTACCATCCGTTTTTAAAATCCCTGGATACTGGAAAACACTACAGCGAAAAAATGCGGAGTTTTGCCAGTAAATCAGGCGTTTTGTTTTCTGGGAAATATCTGGTTATGGGAGAATTGAAAGATTTAGATGCGATAATCGGGGGAAACACGGATTCTGCTGTAATACATATAACAGGGGAATCCCAAAAATCCCCGTTTTTTATTGCAGAGGGAAAATTGCACCAAAGCATAGCGTGGGAAAGACAGGCAAAGCGGAAGATAATGGTAAAGGATGGTGAAACCCTCTGCCCTTTGTATAATGATTTTATAGCAGGGAAGTATTTAAGCCATGATGTCAGGTTTGCCATATTGACAAATCTTTTATCTGTAAATGGCGGCATAAAAATTTTTCTGGAGATTATACGCCGGGATTATGGGGAAGATTATGAAAAATGGGAAAATGACTTAAAATACATAAAAGGTTATTACCCGAAGAGATGTTCTGAAAAATTCTGCCCTTATTACGCATCCTGCGAAAACCAGGGCACTATGGTAAATACATGGGCAATGGACAGAAGGGTATACCAGGCAGAAGAAAATTATGTCGGCATCCATGAAGCAGAGGAATGCCTGCAGGAGAATTTAGAAAAAGCTTTTCGAGACAGCAGGCAGGGCATCCATTTAGTCAAGGCTCAGACTGGGTTAGGGAAAACACATGCATATATCAGGCTGATCCGCAATAACCCACATAAAAAGTTTTTGGTTGCTTTACCTACAAACCAGCTAAAATCAGAGGTTAGAATGGAACTAATCCGAAAAGCACGTATCCCGGCAGCGGAAATCTTTATGACTGCCAGTGTACATGGCAATGTCCTGATTCCAAAGGATATACAGGAGAAAGTTTCAGAGGCGCATAATAATGGGATACATAACAAAACGAAGGAAATTATAGCAGAATATAAATCCAAAATAGAAGATTGTCCCGGTAAAAGGAGGGAGACAGAGGAATGCGAAAAAATCCTAAAAGGGATCCATGGGGCAGCTGGGGAACGTATTATCCTGACTACTCATGCATATTTTTCACAGCTGGATGAAAGTGTCCTGAAAAAATATATGGTGCTTATAGATGAAGATTTCCTGCAGCTGCAGGTGTTTAATAAGATGTGTAAAATCAGCGTAAATTGTTTGCAGGGGTTAGCTGAAAGCGGGATATTTCTTTATTCGGGCATTGCATCTGAGATGCTCCATACAAAGAAAGGGGAATATAAAAAGCTGGAAAACAAGGGGATATGTGCACCATTGCCGGAAGAAAAGCTGGAGGAATTGGATTATTACTGCAAAGGGGATAACGTTAATGACCTTGGAAATGCCGGTTCATTTGTGAGAATGGAGAACAGGGGTTCCGGTGAGGAAATTGTACAGTATTTTTGCCCGGTATCTTTACCAAAGGGTAAATATATCATGTTATCTGCGACATTTAATTACAATATATATCAGAGATATTTTGGTGGAGAGATGAACATCTATACCTACGCTGAACAAAAGGCAGCTTATCGGGGAAGCTTGAAACAGTATGCATACCATTCGTTGGGAAGGAAAGATCTGTCAAATAAAGAGCAGGTCTTTTCTTTTGTACAGGAAATATCAGGAAACAGCAATATTCCGGTTATTACATTCCTGAAATATTCGTGCATGAGAGAAAACGGCATGAATGTAGACCCGTCGCAAATACACTTTGGGAATGGCACAGGACGTAACGTCCTTTCGGGAAAGGATATGGCAGTTATTGGGACTCCATATAAAGTAGATGAATATTACAAATTGATTGCCTGCTATCTTGGAGGGGAAGTAAATGGGAAGGGAAATTTGAGGCCGAGATTCCAGAGGGCAGATTATAAAGGGAATAATTTTCTGATTACCACATACCAGGATCCTGTTCTGAGGGAAGTACAGCTGTATTCCATTGAGAGTGACCTGGAACAGTGCATTGGGCGTGCAAGGCTTCTTAGGAATGATTGTACAGTTTATCTTTTTTCATCCTTCCCATGTGAACAGGCAGAGCTCTATTTGGGGGATTATTTGAAAGACAGATAATTATCAGTTTTTGGCAATGGTATCCTTAGTGATGTATCAGACTGCAAACTAAATACAGGAAAATAATTTTGGGATTTAAGAAGAAAAAAGTTAAGATAGACAAAAGATGTCCATGTAGATTTGTATAATATATATCAAAAGGTTACTATTCACGGTCGATTTCTGAAAAAAGCTGAAATCGCTGTGCTTGCACATAAGATTTTGGCTTTTTTTTAGAAATTGACTGTAAAGGCTGGCCGGGAATAAAAAAATAAGGACATATCCCTCTGTTATGTCCTTACTGCATTGTTTCAATCAGATTTTTTAATGCCTGGATTTGTTCTGGTGATAGACCAGTTGTTTTAAGAGAAGTGGCAGGTACGTTTTCAACTTTTCCCAGCAGGTAATCTGTGCTGCATTTGTAAAGATAAGACAAAGCAAGCAGGTTTTCCGTGCTTGGTGTACGTTCGCCCGTTTCATATCCAGATATGATAGAGGGGGATATTTTGAGGCGTTCAGCAACTTCCCGTTGGGAATAATTGTACTTTAAGCGTAATTTGCGAAGTTTGTCAGGTAATCCGTTGATCATATTATTATTGCCTCCTTCTATAGTATTGTATGATGTGGGGAAATACATTAGGAAATATAAAAACACTTTAAGTGTTGAATATAAATGCTTATTGTGGTAAAATCATTAGAGGGTTGATTGTTGTGATGGGAAGCTACCTGTTATAATACATAGTGTAATTCATAAAAGGTATGGTATGCATTTCCCGGATTTAAAATAATATACAGGTATGGATTTTGAAAAAATATGTTTTGTTTGTGAGGATGTGTATAACAAGGTGGAAAGAGGTGCTTATTGGATGGACGGGAGAAATTATAATAAAACGGATAGAATATTATTTCTTTATACAAAGCTTTTGGATGGCAAGATATTAAAAAAAGATGAACTTGCGGAGTATTTTGGCGTTAATGGAAAAAGTGTACAAAGGGATTTGGAGGATATCAGGGATTTTCTGGATAAGTCGGAGACAGAAGATGGGGTCAGAAAACAGTTGGTTTATGATTATCAGGAAAAGGGACATCGTATGGAACAGGATTCCGATTTAAGGCTTTCGGCCGGAGAGACATTGGCAGTCTGTAAAATTCTTTTAGAAAGCCGTGCTTTTACAAAAAAAGAAATGGTCAGCATTTTAGACAGGATAGTGGCAAACTGCATTCCGAAAGAAGATTGTAAGCCAATTCTTGATTTACTTTCTAATGAAGAATTCCATTATATAGAACTTCAGCATAAGAAAAAATATATAGAAAAGATGTGGGATATTGCCCAGGCAATACAGCAAAACAGATTTATTGAGGTTACATATCAAAGGAGTATGGATGGGAAGGTTGTAAACAGATATTTAAAGCCTGCTGCAATTATGTTTTCGGAATATTATTTTTATTTGACTGCATTTATTGATGATGAGGAGGTACAAAAGGGATTTGATGTAATAAATGACTCCAGCCCTACTATTTATAGAATAGACAGAATTCAATCGGTGAAAGTTTCAAAAGAAAGGTTTCATATTCCTTATGCAGATAGGTTTGAGGAAGGGGAATTTAGAAAACGGGTTCAGTTTATGTATGGCGGCAGGCTGCAGCGGGTTGAATTCGTGTATTCCGGGGTTTCTGTGGAATCTGTGTTGGACAGGCTGCCGACTGCGAAAATTGTCCATGAGAAGGATGGTAAATATACAATAACAGCGGAGGTGTTTGGAAAAGGGATTGAGATGTGGATTCGGAGCCAGGGGGATATGATAAGTGATGTCAGGTATAAGTAGGTTGTTTTGGATAAAATTCTTATTGCTAAAATAATTAACGTGGATGGAATGGCAGGTGGGACAGTTAGGATGGTAAGAAAAGTGAGATGGTGTATATGAGCATATTGAAATCATTTTATAAAGGAATACATGAATCAGCTAAAAATGTATCTCCCTGTGGAACAGGGATGGGAGGGATTCTTATATTGGATACTATTTTGACTCATGTATTAAAATCTTCTTATGATGATAACATTGTCGAAAGGAAAAAGCAAGAATCTGAATTGCCAACAACGAAATAACGATTACTGGAGAGAAAAAATGTTCAGAGTATGGTTTTGTTTGACAGTTTTTTATAGTAAACGCATAAAATACATGCGTTAACTATAATGGATGCACACGGACACACATAAGGAGTATGCTGCTTTGCAGCGTGTATCCGGCGCTGTAAACGAAACAAAACGCAAGCGTTTTTTTCGTTTACTATAAATGTACAATTGAATTTTTCAAGGTATTTGCATATGTAATTAAATATATAATTGTCTATTTTGAAGGGAGGGAATAATATGAATCGCTTGTTATCAGAAGAGGAAATTCAAAGTTATAGAAAATATGGGATGATGGTGGACGTAGAAGAGGTTTTTGGGAAAGGTGAATATGGCATAAAGAAAACATTTATTCCCCCAGAAGAGGTTGATGCATATATAGGGAGATGTGGATATTGTCAATATAATTCTGTAAAAAAGGAAAAATCGTTGTCTAATTTGCCAGATAATTATAAGGATATTAATATAAATATGGATAGCTCTTATAACGAAGGAAGTACTGCATCTGGTATAACGTATAGCAATGTTAGTAACGCAAGTTCCATTTATTTCGATGACAAAATTTTAACGCCAAGAGGACATGGTTTTGCAGCAGAGCACGCAAATCATCTGAAAGACTTATATCAAGGAAAAAGTGCTAAAATTGTTGGAGATGACAATGCAAAAAATGGAGCAGACCGATTTGTAGATGGTGTGAATATTCAGTCAAAGTATTGTCAGTCTGGGGCAAGATGTGTAGGAGAATGTTTTGAAAATGGGAAATTCCGTTATATTAACCCGGATGGTTCACTTATGCAGATTGAAGTCCCATCTGATAAGTATGATGCAGCAGTTCAAGCTATGCGTAACCGCATTGAGCATGGAGAAGTGCCAGGGGTTTCTGATCCGGCAGAAGCAAAAAATATTATACGCAAAGGACATTTTACATATCAGCAGGTTAAAAATATTGCTAAGGCAGGTACAGTAGAATCTATTTGTTATGATGCAGCTTCTGGTGTAGTTATTGCTAAAAATGCATTTGGTGTGACTGCTGTTTTAACGTATGTTACGGCAATATGGAATGGAGAGGACATTGACATAGCTATTAAGTCAGCTGTTGCCCAGGGGATAAAGGTCGGCGGGACAGCATTTATTACATCAGTCTTGGCAGGTCAATTGAGTAAAGCAGGCCTAAACAGCGCTTTAGTAGGAAGTTCAGAAGCCATAGTAAATATTTTGGGGCCAAAAGCATCTGCCGTACTTGTAAATGCTTTTAGAAGTGGGACAAATATCTATGGTGCTGCGGCAATGAAAAGTGCATCAAAGCTGTTGCGAGGCAATATGATTACTGGAATAGTATCTTTTGCAGTTTTATCAATTGGTGACATAGGAAACATTTTTTCGGGGCGTATATCTGGGGAACAGCTTTTTAAAAATATGGCAAATACTGCTTCAACGATTGCAGGTGGTACAGCAGGGTGGGCTGCCGGTGCATCCGTTGGAGCTGCAATTGGTTCTGCTGTACCTATAATTGGAACAGCAATAGGTGGTTTTATAGGAGGGATTTTCGGTTCATTTGCGGGAGGTTCTGTAGCTTCTGGCGTAAGTAACGCAATTTTAGATGAATTTATTGAAGATGATGCAAAAAAGATGGTAGATATTATACAAGAGGTGTTTACTGAGTTAGCAGAAGACTATCTTATATCCCAAAAAGAGGCAGAGTGGATAGTTGATCAACTGCAAAATAAGATAACTGGCAGCCTTCTAAAAGATATGTATGGAAGTGATAATCATAGAAATTTTGCAAGAAATTTTCTAATAGAATATTTTGAGGATAAGACAAGCAAACGTGAACATATAAGACTTCCTACTATTGAACAAATGCAGAAAGGGGTCAGAATGGTTTTAGAAGATGTCGGAGATGCAAGTTATTAAAAAAACTATTTTTTGTCTTTGATGTTGCTTATAGATGCTAATAGGACATTTTGTGATTAGTTATTTAAGCATGATATAAATGATAAATTAAATATATTCAGAACAAAAGGAGGTTTAAGAATGATTTACATGAAAATGTAACAAATATCCAATACTGCACATGGCAAGAAAATGAATATAGTGTAAATTTAGAAGGGAGAAATTTATGAAAGCAGACAATGTAAATGAAAAAAATAATTTCAAAAAGGCAATATCAATATTTCTTGTTCTTATTTTGGTTTTAGGATGTGTATTAACGAATGGGCAAAAGGTATCTGCCAAAACAACAGCTCTAACCACATGTTTAATGAAAAAATCTAATTCCCTTTACAGTGACTATGTAAGGGATGGGTTCGCTGTAGCTTACAAGGTGACACTAAAAAGCAAATCTATTGTAATTAATGGTTCATTGACAAATGCAAGTACAGGAAAAAGAAGTAAAATAGGAAAACATACATACAAGTTATCAAATAGTGTTAAATATATTTCATCTGGAGGGGAAGGCTCAGATCAAAAGTATACAAAAAAGGCTTTTATAAAATATTTAGCAAAATGTGACAATTCGGGATTAGGATTGGTTTTAACTCTAAATAATGGCAAGGTCACAAAAATTGACCTATGCAGTTAAATTCTATATATACAGGGTGTGATTTAAGCAGAAAAATCATATTAAAAAAACTTTGATAGAATTTCTGAAATGATTTTTTTGTTTATAAATTCAAGATATTTATAGTGATTCGGAGGGAGAGAGAGGAATAAAAAGTATGAAAAAGAGAATAGTATCTTTATTTTTGGTTTTAGTTTTGGTGTCAAGTGCAGTTAATTTTACATGTAAAGACACAGTGCAGGCAGAGTCAAAGGGAGCAAAAGCTAAGAAAGCATATACAAAAATTTTATCGGATAAAAAAGCAGCAGATGGAATAATTTCCACTAGTACAGTGTTGCATTAATTTTGAAGTAATAGGTGCTTGATATTTGTGTCAGGACAAGGCGGAGGAAGGAGGCAATGCGGTGGCATTGTTGACTGACGACAACGCTGTACTGGCGCAAAGAGCAGGTACATATTACTCGATTATTAATGCAACACTGTACTAGTTGGGGCTTGGGGAAAGAAACTAAATTTGCATTAATTGACATTAACAAAGATGGAATTTCTGAATTAATTTTTACTCCTGATGATGGATATCATGTTGACATTGTATCCTATGTGAATGGAAAAGCAAAAGCTGTTGGTTCCGGATTTTCTGGAAATCAGAAATATTATCCTAGTAAGCATATTTATTTTTCACATTCAATGCATTCAGGAACGGACGTTTATACATACTACAAATTTACAGGTAAAAAAATGAAAGCTATTGTCGAAAAATATGGGGATGATACGTATAATGCAGTAACTGGTAAACCAAAACCGGTAGATGGTTTGGGGGATTTTGCGCCTTATAAGTATACAGTGAATGGAAAAACGGTGTCTGCAAGTAAATACAAATCATATGTAAACAGCATGGTTTCAGGAGCAAAGAATGTAAAATTAAAATGGCTTAAAAACACTAAGGCAAATCGCTCAAAATATTTAAAATAGAGCGTGTTTGAAATTTGTTTTTTTACAAGATGTGTTTCATGTTTTATGGGAGGTTTCTGGTAAGGGCTTCCCATTTTTTCTGTTGTTTAAAAGAGTATTGAAAAATGTGCCGTTGTAAAAAAGGGCAGATGTTGCTATAATGAAAGGACAGAGAAGGGGGAATGAAATAGGGAAAATATTCAGAAAATTTAATATTTTAGAATATAAATCCCCCAGACAGCAGCTTGATGTGGATACTTTCTATAAATCTACCGCGTATGCATGCCTTTATAAATCTTATGGAGAAACGGCAGATGAGAGAAAGGCAGAAGAAATTACAGTGTCCATTGTCAGGGATGGAAAACCGGAGAAGCTGTTCCGGTATTTTGAGGGACATGGGATAAGGGTAGGAAACCCCTGCCAGGGGATATATTATGTCCTGGATAAAGTGCTGTTCCCAACGCAGATTATTGTTACAAAGGAACTAAAGGGGGAACAGCATACATGGCTTAAATCATTGACCGATAAAATGGAAGAAAAGGATATGCGTAAACTGCTTGAAGATGCCAGCCATTTGAATAAAAAGATTGATAAGGAATTTGCGGATTCTGTACTTGAAGTATGTTTACGGGCAAACGGGAAACTTATTAAAAAATTAAAGGGAGATGATACTATGAGTGAGGCATTGCTTGAAATTGTGGAACCAATTATAGCCGACCGGCTGGAACTGTTAATAGCTGACCGGGCAGAACAGTTAGCAGCTGAGCGGGAACGCATGATCGAGATACAAATAAGAAAAGAAGCAAAGGAAGAGGTGGCAAAAGCGAAAGAGGAAGCAGCTAAGGTGAAAGAGGAAGCAACAAAGGTGAAAGAGGAGGCGGCAAAAGCGAGAGAGGAAGCAGCTAAGGTGAAAGAGGAAGGGATTAAAGCTATGGTTGAAATCCTGCATGACCTTGGGAATGATAATGGTGTAATAAGAGCCGCAATAAAGAAGCAGTATCATTTGCCAGAGGAAGAAGTAAGCAAATATCTGTAAAACTGTTTTATAGTACGAATAATCTGGTGGGGATGGGAAGATTTGATTTATGTATGCTTTCATGGAGACGGTTTATGGGTAACAGGTTTCCTGCATAATGCCAGGAAAACCTAAGGTTTACAAGAAATTGGTATGGTAAGCCAGCACGGTAAAGTCAGATAATTACAATTATATACCATATTAAGGATAAGCATAAAAATAGTTCTGCCATCTATTAAATGTGACAGAAGCAATGCAAAAAAGGGAAACCTGCAGAGGTTTCCCTTTTTCCTATGGGAAGGAGGTGTTTATGGAAGTTGGATAAAATTATTTTAGCCGTAATTACTGCGGTAGTAACAGTGTGTGCAGAAGCACTTAGTGAAAAAAGCAGGGAGGATTAAATTATGCCAGCAGAGGTTGAGACGATGTTTTATGCCAGGGAAACGCCCTGGCATGGGTTAGGCACAAGGGTGGAAGGGGCAGTGTCTTCCGAAGAAGCCCTGGATGCCGCCGGGCTAAACTGGGACGTGGTGCAGGAAAAACTTTATACAGAGGATGGGTACTGCGTCCCGGGGTTTTACGCCAATGTAAGGGACAGTGACAATAAGGTGCTGGGGGTTGTGACAAACCGCTACAAAATTGTGCAGAACAGGGAGGCGTTTGCATTTACGGACGGGCTGCTTGGGAAAGGTGTGAAGTATGAGACGGCAGGCTCTTTACGGGAAGGCAGGAAAACATGGATTCTTGCAAGGCTGCCGAAGGCATACCGCCTGGCAGAGGACAAGGTAACCCCGTACTTGGTGTTCAGCAACAGCCATGACGGCTCCGGGGCTGTCAAAGCTGCCATGACCCCGGTGCGTGTTGTATGCAACAACACCTTAAACCTTGCCCTGCAGAGGGCAGACCGTATCTGGACGGCAAGCCATACCGGGGACATGGGGAGCAAGCTGGAGGATGCAGGGATGACCCTGTTCATGGCAGAAAATTACATGAATGAGCTTTCCAAAGAAGCCGGGAAACTGAGCAGGAGGAGGGTCAGCGATGCAGAAGTGGGGGCGTGTATTAAACTGCTGCTCCCGATTCCAACGGATGCAACCGAGGTTACGGAAAAGAATGTGAAGAAGCTCCGGGAAGATTTGAGGAAGCGGTATTACAATGCGCCGGATTTGCTGGAGGTTGGGAAAAACGGCTACCGTTTCATCAATGCAGTGTCGGATTTCGCCACCCATGCGAAACCGCTCCGGGAAACGGCAGGCTATAAGGAAAACCTTTTCCTGAAGACAATGGAAGGAAACCCAATGATTGATAAGGCATACCAGTTAATGGCAGCGTAACAGGGAATGGAATCCCCCTGCACTATTGCAGGGGGATTTTTGCTGCCATGCAGAATGTCTTATCCCGGATTTAAAGTTTAGATATAGAAAATATTTCATGGAAAAGATTTGTGGAAGGGGGAGAAAAATGTTAAGTTATGAAAGGTTCAAAGAAGAACTTGTAGGGCGCATGGAACAGGAGATAGGGGGCAGCTGCCGGGTGGGCATCCGCAGCATCAGGAAAGCAAATGCAGGGGTACGGGATGCCATGGCAGTTTTTGGCAAGGGAAACACCAGGGACAGCATCAGCCCCAATATTTACCTGGAACCGCTTTACCATGAATATAAGGAGGGGGCGGGGATGCAGGAAATTGCAGAAACGGTTGCCGCAATGTACTACAGGGGAATGGAAAGCGCACAGGATGCCATGGAATCCATGCCGGACATCAGCAGCTATGAAAGCTGCAGGGGCAGGCTGTATTTCCGTCTGGTCGGGACGGAAAGGAACCGCCACCTGCTGGGGGAAGTCCCGCACCGTGAAGTGCTGGATTTATCACTTATCCCGTACCTGCTGGTAAAAGAGACAGGGGAAGGGGCAAGTTCCATAATGGTAAGCAGCAGTATGGCAGGATGCTGGGGGATTCCTGCAGAAGATGTCATGGAACAGGCATGTGCCAATGCACCAAAGATACTGCCTGTGGCGGTCAGCACAATGCAGTCTGTCCTAAAGCAGGTTTTAAGAGAATCTGCAGACAGTCCAGATGGCCGTCAGGAAACCATAGGGAATATTGGGGAGCCAGAAGAGTTTTCCGGCATTTTTTCTGATACGGGGAGAATTCCGGGAATATTTATCATGACAAACAGGAAGGGGCTGAACGGGTTTGCCACAATCCTTTACCCGGGGGCTTTAAAGGATGCTGCGGATATAATTGGGAAGGGTTTGTATGTGATGCCGTCCTCGGTGCATGAGGCAGTCCTTGTCCCGGCTGGTTCATTTGCAGGGGAATCCCGGCTGGCCGAAATAGTCAGGGAAGTCAATGCAGCGTGCGTTGCAGAGGAAGAAACTGTTTCTGACAGTGTTTATTTCTATGACAGGAAGGAACAGAAATTATGCATGGCAGGGGAGGAAGGATTATGTGTAAGATTATAGCAAAGACAAAGGACATGCCAAGGGAAGAATGGCTGAAGCTCAGGAAGCAGGGGATTGGAGGGAGCGATGCAGGTGCGGTCTGCGGTGTGAACCCGTACAGCAGCCCCATGAAGGTATTCCATGACAAAACAAGTGATGGAACAGAGGAAATTGATAACGAAGCTGTCCGCCAGGGGAATGACCTGGAGGATTATGTGGCACAGCGCTTTATGGAAGCAACGGGAAAGAAAGTGCGCCGTTCCAATGCCATGTACTGCAGTGAAGAACACCCTTTCATGATTGCAGATGTTGACCGCCTGGTTGTCGGCGAGGATGCAGGGCTGGAATGCAAGACGGCAAGCGCCTATAATGCGGACAAATGGAAGGACGGGGAAATACCGCCCCATTATGCCCTGCAGTGTTACCATTATATGGCGGTGACAGGGAAGAAGACATGGTACATTGCGGCTGTTATCCTTGGCAGGGAATTTGTCTGCAGGAAGCTTGTATGGGATGATGCCCTAATCAGCCATTTGATTGAAGCAGAAAAGTCCTTCTGGCATAACCATGTTGTCCCAGGCATCATGCCGGAACCGGACGGCTCAAAAATATGCGACGAAGTGCTTGGGAAATATTTCCGCACGGTGGAAAAGGAAAGTGAAATCGCCCTGGAAGGCTTTGACGAAAAACTGGGGCGCAGGGAGGAAATCCTGGCACAGATGGAAAAGCTGGAAGAGGAAAAAAGGAAGATTGAGCAGGAAGTGAAGCTTTTCATGCAGGGCAGTGAGAGGGCTTCCAGTGGAAAATACCGTGTGTCATGGGGCAGCGTGGACACAGCAAGGTTTGACACGAAGCGGTTTAAGGAGGAAAGGCCGGAGCTTTACAGGGATTATGCAAAAGTGTCTTCTTCAAGGCGTTTCCAGGTAAAAGCAGCATAGGACAGCAGTGCGGCAGGGGCTTATTCCAGGATTCCAGCATGGATGGGTTCTTTCTATAATAAATGCAGGGGAATGGACAGGGAACTGCCACAGGAGGGTAAAAAGGATAATTTTAAGATATGGAGGGATGGTTATGGGAAATAGGGCGGAAGATACCGTAATCCGTCTGCTGCGTGCGGATGAAATTGAGTGCAGGGCTTCAATGGCCAGTGAAAAAGGCGTGAGCCTGCTGCTGTATAAAGATGCAAGGGTAGACCAGAGAATCCTGGACGAGACATTTGGCTTATTTGGCTGGAAAAGGAGCCACCAGTGCATTGACGGGAACCTCTACTGTACGGTAGAAGTCTATAACAAGGAAATAGGGGAATGGATATCCAAGCAGGATGTAGGGACGAACGGGTATACCGAAAAGGAGAAATCACAGGCTTCGGATTCTTTTAAACGTGCCTGCTTCAACTGGGGCATCGGGCGTGAACTTTATACTGCGCCGTTTATCTGGATTCCCGCAGAAAAAGCAGACATCAGGAAGAAAGGCGATAAGTTTTACTGCAGCAGCCGCTTTTCTGTAAATTCCATTGAATATAATGGGGGGCGTGAGATTGTGGGGCTTTCCATAGTGGACGGAAACAGGAGGGTGGTATACGAATTAAAGGGGAAAACGGAAGCTGGGGCTGGAAAAGCGGGGCAGGCTGTTTCAGATGCCCGGATGGATTCCCTGGAAAAGGAATTACAGAGGACAGGGGTTAAAATGGAGGCGGTAAAGGACAGGTACCAGATTGACAACCCTATGGAAATGTCAGAAGAAACCTACAGGAAAATGATGAATGCACTTGCAAAGACAAAATCAAAAGCGGCGTAACCGCCGGCAACAATCATCTGGTAAGGAAGGGGGATGGGCTGTTTTGCCAATGAAACGGAAGGAGCATTCAGAAAAAGAGAGGGAACTGCTGAAAAAGGTGAGGACAGAATACGAGATGTTCCGCTATCGGATGCTGCTCTGCCCGGCACAGGAGGTCTATAATTCCTGCCGGGTAATCTGCTTTTATGAGTGCTTGTATGAGTATTTCCGGTATTGCGAGAAAATCAACAGGGATTTTATAAATGTATCCTATAAAAAGGAGTGGGTCCTTGCAAAATTGTGGGAGATATACCTGGAAAATGAATACCTGAAAGCAGACACATGGGATGAAATTGAAGAGATATTGAATGCCTATGTGAAGGATTTTATGGACAGGCAGAAACCGCAGGAAGGGGAAGAATAATAAAAATAGGCTGGGGATGGGAAGCGCCATAATGGCGCTTCCTGTATTTTTTTCAATGAACTGCCGGTAAAATGTGCAGTTGTAAAAAGGGGCAGATATGATATAATTAATAATAACAGGGAAAGGGGCATGGCATGAAGAAAACGAACATACAGTGGCATCCTGCATTTGTCAGTGCAATGCAGCTTGAATTTAGGGAAGACAGGGAAAAGCTTTTTTTTGAAAAAGAGCATAACCTGAACACAAAACCGTTACAGATTGACCTTCTGGTGATAAGAAAAGAAGATACCGGGAGTATAGGAAATGAGATAGGGAAGATATTTAGGAAATATAATGTTATAGAGTACAAATCGCCAAAACAGCAGCTTGATATTGATGTTTTTTACAAATCAGAAGCTTATGCAGGCTTGTATAAATCATATGGGGAAACGGTAGATGGACGGAAAGCGGAGGATATTACAGTTTCTATTATCAGGAATGAGAAACCGGAAGGGCTGTTTCGGTATTTTAAGGAACATGGGATAAGGATAGGGAATCCTTATGGCGGGATATACTATATCATGGATAAAGTGCCATTTCCAACACAGGTTATCGCCACAAAAGAGCTTGGCGGGAAACAGCATACATGGCTCAAATCTTTAACTGATAAAATGTTGGAAGAAGATATGTGCAGGCTGTTAATGGATGCCAGCAGACTGGAAGAAAAATTGGATAAAGAGTTTGCAGATTCTGTCCTTGAAGTATGTTTAAGGGCAAATGAACAGGTTATAGAAAAGCTGAAAGGGGATGAGGCCATGAGTGAAGCATTGCTTGAGATAATGGAACCAATATTAGTTGAGCGGGAGATAAAGGCCCGGAAAGAGGAAAAAGAAGAAGGGATTAAAGGGGCTGTCTTCCTTCTGCGCAGTTTTGGGCATGATGATGATGCAATAAAGACAGCGGTTATGAAACAATATAATTTGTCAGAGGAAGAAGTAAATGCTTATCTATAAAGCAGGGGAGCACAGATTGTCATAGAACCCTATTGTCTACAAAATGAATAATATAGGCTATTGTTGGAAATTAGATAGGCAGCACTTTGGTGCTGCCTATTTGGTTGTGACAGCAGAAGGTATGGGATTAGCAAATTTTTTGGAAGGATAAAAAAGAGTTCTGCCCCGGTTTTGAAAAAAGTAACCTTCATAATAAGGAAACAGGTGGATATTTGAAATAAAAATAAAAGTTTTTTTTATAACTGGGGCGAAACAGGAAAATAATTTTATGATTGTAAAGGTTTTGGATAGTGGGAAAACGAAGGGCTCAGAACAAGTTGTTTCGGTTATAGGGGCTCGTAGATAAGCATGTCGGTTTAACTGTTAAGACTTTATATGGTTTGAAACAGGAGGATAAAAAATGGAAGAAGGACTAAGTTTATTTAATGAATTGGATATAGAGAAATTGAGCAGACAAATTATTGATTTTATAGAGAAAAAAGTTACAGGCTGTAATAGTGTTTCAGATAGAAAATGGTTTGGATGTAAAGAAGGGACAAAGGATGAAGTTGGGAAGTTCGTATATGATATGTTTATGGAAGCAGAAAAAAAATTAGAACTTGAAGAAGTAGTTCCATATTCTGAGCAGGAAAAAACAGAGGCGTTAGAAAAATATAAAATTAATGCAGCGCAAAGCAAAAATTTTTGTGAATGGCGGGGTTATTGTATGTGGACGTTTTCGAGAAAATATTCATCTGAAGTACTGTGCACTATAATATACCAAACATGCGATGGAGATTATCGGCGATATATAAGTTCTATTGATGAGAAATGTACAAAAGATGGGAATGTTGAAGGGGAAAAGCAGGCAAAGGAATTTGCATTAAAAAAAGAAGTTATGCGGTCGTTTCTTAAAGAAGATAATATAACATTATACTGTAAAATATTGATGGAGTATGGGAATATGTGCAATAATGTTCTGGCAAATAATATGGGAGATTTTTTTAAATCCTTACAATCTATAGAATTAAGTATGGAAAAGAAAGATGTATTGGGTAAAGAAGAGTATACAGAAGATTATATGATTGATAAATGGGAGAGTATTATTTATTATATTTTGGTTGGAGAGGGAGTAATGCCATATGCTGTCCTAAAGCAGGTAGAAGAGGATAATATAGAAAAGAAAAATCTTAAATCAGAAAATTACACTGTGGAAGATATTAAAAGGATATGTCATAGTTATAATATGGAGAATCAAAATCAGGGTAAGGATATAATGCTTACTGAAAAATTTTATAAAGGAATTGAAATATGTGGGAAATTTGATAGGCGTATACAAGTTGGAAAAAGGAAGGCAGATGAAGAGCGGGATGGACATTTTAAAGTTTCTTTTCCAAGTAAATTAGAAGAAATTTTGAAAGAGATATGTTGGCGTGGGGGCAACGTAAATAACAAGAATAATGAAAATAAAAAGCTATACATATATGATACATTAAATGTTGTAATGGAGGAACTTAAAAATGAAGTAAAGTCAAATGAAAAATCTTTGCGTAAAATTATTTATGACTTTAATAAAGATGATTACTATTTTTCTTACGAAATATTTGAACGGGATAAAATAGAGAGGTTGTTTTCTAAAAAGAAAACAGTAAAGGATGTATCAGATAGTAGTTTAGATTTTGAATTAGTTGAGGATTGGAATTATTATACCGGACAGCTTATCATAAATTGTATATGGCAAGTTTTAACAGACAATAAGGCAAATGATTTTTTTCAATTAGCTGCTAACAGCGGAATTGATAAGGAGATGCGGGAAAAGTTTGATAAAGCTTTGTATTGGAGCATAGAGGAGATTATTAATTTGACCCCATACTTTAGTTATGTTGAAACGGCTTATATAGCGGAGCGGCTGTATTCATGTGTTTGGATGTTTGCGGAAAAAATAGAAGAGGACTTTTCAATTGCTATCAATATCTTTACATCATTAGCTTTGGCTTTGCAAGAAATGAAAATAGTGGATATGCATAGGTTTTGGAAAACTTGTGCTGAATGCAATATGAATAATGAAATAAAAAACGATGTTAAAAGGGAATTGAAGGAGCACATATATTATTCAGAATTTTTTGTAAGGAAGCATTCTAAAATTGATATAGGAAAACTGGGTGGTACTCGTTCTAAAAAAAGAATATTATATAATAAAATAGGAAAAGCAGTATTGTTTAGTTTGTATAAAAAGAGGCTGGATTAAGTCGTAATTAAAACGCACCGCAGGGTATTTGACCGCAATTTCCTATCGCAAAAAAGTGTTCGGTGTGGGCACTTTTTTGTGTTTTTTGAGTTTGCAGAGTGCCCAGGGATTTGCGACATTTTGTAGCTTTTGGTCGCATTTTGAGGGATAATATGTTTAAGCAAAGCGCAGTGCTTAAATTTTAAATGTTTTGGTTTGGCCAGCCAGAGCGGAAAGGACAACCTATGCCACAAAATGCAATCTATTTTTCTAGGCGGGAAAATCAGGATTTAATTCAAATGGAACAGAATTTTTCTAATCTTGTTGCGCAAAATGCTTCTCTGACGCAACGATTAGGACAGAAACAGGCAGCGTTGGATATGGCGCAACAGGAGATTTGCAATTTAAAAGAAGGCATATATGGTTCTGACTGGCAGCTCCGTCAGGACGATGCCGAAAACCGGATCTGGATAACGGATGGGAAAAAACACGAGGTTTTAGTGGAAGCTGCTATTAAGAGGGTGCTGGCATATTCTTTGCGTACTTCTGATGGTACACAATTTGCTTTTTCAGTTAGTTTTCAGCTTAATTCCGGGGTGAATGCAGAGGTTTTTCTAAGCCAGAAGGATTTGGAGTCATCTTCGGTAATGATGCGTAAGTTGGAACAGGCTGGGATTTATACAAGGACGAAGAGGAGCGATAAGTTGAAAAGCTGCTTGTTAAAGCGTCTGGTACTGGAACGGATTTCAGAGGTTATACTGCTTCCAGAATATGCCGGCTGGAACGGAAATGTTTTTTGTTTTGTTGATTCCAAGGGAGTTTCCCGCTTGAAAGGGCTGGGATTTTCTGCCCCTTCTTTGATTAGAGTGTTTCCGGATTTAAGGCTTCAACCCCAAATTTTACAGCGAGGTGTCAGAACCCTCTTTTCTCATTTAGGGAAAGAAACTGCCAGTTTATTATTGGCAGTTACAGCAGGGAGTTTGCTTTTTACACCTTTGAAGGAGAAGGGGTATGTTTTGGATTTCTTATTTGCATTAGCAGGGGAGGTTTATGATATACAGGGGGGTGAGAAGATGGATGCAGCCTTGGAGGGATGAACTTTGTGTGTCGCTTCAAAATAAAAGAAATGTAGAGAAAGCCCTCAATGCAAGTAAAGACGAGGTGTTTTTCCTGCTGGATGAGGGGAAAAAATATTCTTTAAACTTGGCTGCTTTTTTAAACACGCTTGGCGGAAAAATGGTCTTTCTTTTATTGAACTGCCATTTGTCAACGGAATTGAAGGAATGCAGACTGACAAAAATATGGCTGCCGATTTTTGGCATTCGTTTTGTGATTTTTTAAACTCAAACTACGGCTTTTTGAATGAGCGGTTGGGAAATTTGAGGTTTCCTGCATATGCTGGAAGCAGGTATCAGAATGTCTATAATTGGATTGCTACGTCCTATGATATTTTTGCTCCTTTTTTGGAGATGGTAATTGGAACATCGGAATCTATTTTATCAGTACAGGATTTTTTAACTTTTGTTGCTGGATGGCTGCAGGGAGTTGAACAGCAGGATGAAATGGAAATTAGTGATTATTTTATTTTTTGTCTGGAAGAGGAAAAAAAGGCAAATCGTATTGAGTTTGTAAGGTCAAGTACGCTATTTTATAAACAAAATACAGAACTGGTGTTCGTGGTTGACAATGAATACATATATATATCTGCAGAAAATTTTGCAACGTTAGTCCGAAAATTTCTGCCAGGCTGTTCTGAAAGGGAGGTCTATACTTCTTTGGCAGAAGAGGGAAGTGCGAAAATGGGTGACAGTGGGCATTTGTTTCCCAAATGCCCACTCAAAATGAGCCGGGACGGAATCCGCCAAAGGATGGCGCATATCAAACGTTCGTTGCTTTTGTCTGATTCAGAATTGCTTTTGGAGGTGTGATTATGAAAGAAGAATGTGAGGTGTTTTTAGGAAATTCTACAGATGTCCGAGTGCGGTATGCTTTTGATTCCCGCTCTGAAAATAATCATGCGTTAATACTTGGGATTTCTGGTTCTGGAAAGAGTACCCAGTTAGAAAGTATGGAATCAGATGTTATCAACCATGGAAAAAAGGTTATTGAACTGGACTTTTCGGACAGCAGTTGTTCGAAAACTTTTCTAGCGGCACAAACTCATTCGATAGATGTAAGGAGTAATTCCGTTGTTTCGCCTTTGGCGAAGCGAAGCAATGTTTATGGACAGCCAGAGGATTCCATTGACTTTTCAAAGCGGGTAACAGATTTGCTTTCTGGAGCATTATGCTTTAAATCAAGGCAGCGTTCTTTACTTTATGAAGCGGTAAAAATGGCAGCCGAGGGGTGTGGCCATATAACATTTTTGGATATTCTGGAATGGTTATCTTTAAGTGATACATCTGCAGCAAGCGTAAGTACAAAGCTTCAATATCTGGCGGACATTAACATTTTTGGGAATCATACAACAGGGGGCTGGCAGAAGTTATTTCAACATCCAAAACCGATTCAGGTACTATCGTTATCAGGATTCCCGCCTGCTGAACGGAAGGTGGTTGCTGAACTGCTCCTTGACGATTTGCACAATTATTTAACGGAATGTGGGCCAGGGCGAAACGATTTTATTCTGGTTTTGGATGAATGCCAAAATTTGCGGCTCACATCTGATATGCCGACTGCTTTTTTACTGTCGCAGGGACGGAAATACGGATGCGGGGTCTGGCTTGCAACACAAAGCCCTGACTATTTTAAACGTGATGAACTTGCACAATTATACCAGCCGGCTTTGGTTTTAAATTTTCAGCCAAATGTAGTTGAACGGCAGAAAATTTGCCGTAGACTGGCAAAAAATGAAAAGGAAAAAGCGGCCTTGCTGGATATGTTTGAGCAGTTGGGGCGTGGACAGTTTGTTGCTTCCGGTCATTTTATAAGAACATCAGGTGCTTTGTCGGAGTACGAACATTTATTGGTGGATAATGTATACGGGTCGTGAATTTGCTGGCATTCAATTATATATTATATTGATGGAGTAATGAAATTTATAAAGGTTTTAATGCCAAGTTTTCCGGCCTGTTCCTATTTTATAATGGCAGACCGGAACGATTAAAACCATTATAACCTGTTTTGGTGTAAATGTAAAGAAATTTGGAAAGGAGAGCTTGTATCATGACAAAAGAAATAAGCTTGGAAAAAAAATGTTTGCTCACTTTGGAAGAAGCTGTTTTATATACAGGGCTTGGGCAAAATAAGCTTCGTGATATCAGCAGTGACGAACAGTGTGATTTTGTGCTATGGAATGGGGCAAAACGGATGTTTAAAAGGGAGAAATTGAAAGACTATTTGTATAGCGCATATTCAATTTAATCTGAAGGCTTGGGCCTTTATGGGCTATGGGTTTTTGCCTATAGCCTCCTTTTGGTACAGAAAATGAGGAAATGGATAGTAACTTTTATTAAAGGAAGGAGTGGAACAGCATTGGCAAAAAGATATGACAAGAACCACCGTCTGTTAAAAACCGGGGAGGTACAGAGGGCGGATGGGTATTATACTTACCGATGGACTTCACGCAACGGGAAGCGGCATAGTGTAACAACACGTACACTGGAAGAGCTGCGGAAAAAGGAGGAAGAAATTAACAGGGATGTATCAGACGGCATCCGGGCAGATGCACAGAATGTTACTTTAAATGATATCTTTGAATTTTGGAAGCACTTAAAGAGAGGGTTAAAAGATAATACCTTCCAGAATTATTGTTATATGTATGGGCAGTTTGTATCAGAGGATATTGGGAAACTGCGTATCCAGAAGATAAAGAGGTCTGACATAAAAGTGTTCTATAATAAGCTGGCAGATGAACGGCATCTTAAAATTGCCACAATAGACAATATCCATACCGTCTTACATCAGGTTCTACAGGTGGCTGTTGAAGACAATTATGTGAGGAATAATGTATCAGACAACATTTTAAAAGAACTGAAACAGAGCCATAATTTTGACAGCAGCCATAAAAGGGCGTTAACCGTGCCGGAACAGGAACTGTTCCTTGGCTTTCTGGTATCGGAAAAAACACAATACCATCATTGGTATCCTATTTTTACGGTAATGCTTGGGACGGGGATGCGTGTTGGCGAAATCTGCGGACTGCGTTGGGAAGATGTTGATTTTGAGGAAAATGTGATTGAAGTAAGCCATACTTTAGTATATTACAACCACAGAAATGAAGGGGGCTGTTATTTTAATATACATACACCGAAAACAGCAGCAGGAAGCCGCCAGATTCCAATGACAGATGACGTCAGGAATGCACTTTTGAGGGAAAAGGCGTATCAGGAATTTAATAATTTGCACTGTAAAGTGGCTGTAGATGGATATACTAATTTTATATTCATTAACCGCTTTGGCAATGTCCAGCATCAAGGGACATTAAACAAAGCTTTGCGCAGGATTATCAGGGACTGCAATGACAGGGAATTGTCCAAAGGGAGAAAAAATCCTGTCCTTCTGCCTAATTTTTCCTGCCATTCTTTAAGGCATACATTTACAACCCGGCTGGTAGAAGCTGGCATAAATATTAAAGTGATACAGGAACTTTGTGGGCATACCCGTTCTGATACTACCCTTGATGTTTACACTACCGTTACCAAAGAACTAAAACAGCGGGAATTTGGCAATTTTGAGCAGAAGCTGAAACAACAGAAAAAGGAGTGGGAACAGATATCTGAAAGTCAGAATATGGTACAGAAAGATTAGCAGTTTTTATGTATCTGGAAAGCTGCCAGAAAGAAATCGTTATAGTGTTCACAAATGGCCATACCAGCAGGAATATGAAACCTGCCTGAAAAATTTGGTTGTTTCAATAGAGATTTTCAGATATAATGAATTTGTGGTAATGTGCTTTTTGTGAAGGCTATACGGCAGGTTAAACCAGACAGGGAGAAAACTAACCTATTCGCTATTATAGCAAACATATCATGCAGATATGGATTAGGATTGGGTTAACACAATCTGATGGCTGCTATCCCTGTAGACATCACCATGTAGTATATTTAATAACTTCGCATTTTTCCATTGTCATTCAAGCATAATACTTTACAAAGTCTTTGACTGCCTTTCCCTTTACTTTTCTATACAGAAACCTTTACTTTTTGGATTTTTAGGGTATAATAAGTAAAGAAAGAAGGTGAACGTCATGGTTTCATATTCCAATCTGCTGCAAAAACTGAATGAAAAAGGTCTGACGAAAACTGCACTGGCTAAGGAACTTGGTATTTCCTCACGTACAGTTGCAAAAATCGGACGGGGAGAAAAAATCGCTGATCATGTTCTTGGTAAAATGGCTGTTTTTTTCGGTTGTTCTGCAGATGAACTATGCCAGACCATTTCGGATAACAGTTTGCTCCAAACGCTTAGAGATGAAAAAAACATCCGTATGCCTGGAGGTTTGTACCATGAACTTCAAGTACGGATGACCTATAATTCCAATCATATAGAGGGCAGCAGGCTCAGTGAAGATCAGACCAGGCTTATTTTTGAAACAAACACAATAGATATCGGAGAAGGTATCCCTGTTGATGACATTATCGAAACTGTCAATCATTTCCGGGCGGTTGACTTTTGCATTGATGTGGCAGAAGAACCGCTTACTGAGGATATCATTAAAGAACTCCACCGCATTTTGAAGCAAAGCACAAAGGATTCCTCATTTGCATGGTTTGCTGTTGGGGATTACAAGAAAAGAGCCAATGTGGTCGGCGGTCATGAAACCGCAAAGCCGAAAGAGGTTGCTCCGCACATGAAAGTTCTGCTTTCCAAATATGAAGCCAAAACTGCTGTCACGATTAACGATATCATTCACTTCCATTATGCGTTTGAGCGTATTCATCCTTTTCAGGATGGCAACGGCAGAGTCGGCAGGCTGATTGCATTAAAAGAATGCCTGCGTTTTGGGCTTATTCCGTTTATCATTGAGGACGACAAAAAAATGTATTATTACCGGGGGCTCTCCGAATGGGAATGGGAGAAAGGCTATCTGACAGACACCTGTCTGGCTGGACAAGATACTTTCAGAAAACTGATGTCCATGTTCGATATCCAGTCATAAAACCCTTTTTGGAGAATCTCTTGATGTTAGAATTTTTTCCCTATCTGGTTTAATCTATTTCTGATAGAACTACAATAAGTGGGAAGGGGAGATTGGTCTGCTTAATATTGTCATGATTGGATTGTCAGAAGAACTTCCAGGGAATGATGAAAAATATGAACTGCATCGGCTGTTAGGGGCATTGCTGTCAAAAAAGCTTTCAGTTGATGAAAAATTTAGAATTATTGAAACAGAATATAATATTCCATTAGAGTATAATATAAGAAAGGATGTAAGTGCTATGGGCAGTTTGAGCCAGGGGATTAAAGAAGATGGCATAGCAATAGGTAAGGCGGAAATTATTTTGAGGATGCATGAAAAAGGCTATACGCTAGAGCAAATAGCAGATGTTGCAGAAAAGAGCATTGAGGAAATAGAAGCCATTATTGAAAAAAAGGAATCTGTACTGGTATAATCCGATAATCTGTCGTACTGAGTTTGAAATATTTCAGAAATGGGATGTTTCACTTGCATAAGATGGAGTGGGTGGCGTAATTTGGGGTTGTACCATTCTTGTACTAATTTTGTACCAATCGGAAGAGGGTTTATGGAGAATTTGGCGCAGATATGAAAAGTGGCGGTGTCGTAAAGCAGTGTATTTAGGGCATTTGTGGGGATTTGAAGAAAGGCGTATCAGATGTATTTACATTCCCAACAATGAAAACGCTTGGCGGAAAAGACCAGTAAAATCAAGGGTTTGCGGTACTTGAAC
>CANSYK010000068.1 GCA_947651225.1 uncultured bacterium
TTTTCCTGCCAGAAGTTATTAGTATTGTACCATATTCCAGAAGATGAAACAATTAATTAATATTCTGCAAAGAAAACCAAAAAACTAAAATAAGACGAGGATAATCCCCGCCTTATTCCCACTTCTTTAACCTATAATAGGGATAGTCATCTAATACTACATGTTTTACATGTTGGATGGAACCAAGTTCTTCCTCCACCCCTGCTAATACACAAAGCTTTTTAATATCTTTTCTAAAATTCGAACGGTCAATTGGCGAACCCTTACTTGTCCGAAAAATTATTCCTTTGTTAATCTGTTCATGTACTGCATATGTACGAAGGTCTTCTATAATAACTTCTGGTATTTCAATCCTTTTATACCGTTGCTTCCGAGTGGTTACTATTTCTCCTTTTTTCAAGGCTTCTACTGTCAGCTTTTCCAATTCACAAAAACGCAGATCCATATGGCAGAGTACCTGTATCATCATCGCAAGCCTCTCTTTGTCATTTTGGAGTGCTGTATATACAAGCTTCTTATAATTTGAAGAAGAGATCTGTTTCTTTTCCTTTCCTGTCTCATCCAGATTAACCGGGTCAAGAACCACTTTCATCTCTGTCCATCCCATCACATCACAAAACTGGTTTGCCGCCGCAAGATATGCATTAATGGTACGCTGTTTAAATCCTTTGTCTGAAAGCCACTTTTTGTAGGAAAGCATCTTCTCCTTTGATAGTTCATCACCATCTAAAAAAAGTTCCAGTTTCTGAATATTTGTTGTATAGGAGGTAATCGTATTAATACTTCTGTGCTGGATTTGCAGAGAAATGGTAAAATCCAGTATTCGTTTTTTGGTTATATATGTGGACATAGTTTTTTCCCTCCCCTCAGTATGGTATTTCTTTTCAAAATATTTGATATGACATCAGAACCATCCAACTTTTTGCTATCCCACCGAAATATTTTGTCAGTTCCTCAAATAAAGCATCAAAATTAAAAGGTCTAGTGGGTTACATTGAATAAAAAATATTTAAAGGAGTTACCTTTTAGTAAAAAACTTCTTACCTGCAAGTTGATTTATGCTTTTGAAAAAATAAAAATCCCACAATCATAGTCACCTAGCACTTCCATGTATTTGCTATCTAACACATTCTGTAAATCATATTCATATATTGACATATCATGAATCAGATACATATTCTCCAAAAGTAATTTATCAAATGCACCAACAATTGTTTTGGGAGCAAATATCCTATGTGCATTAAAACACAACTTCTCTTCTTTTCCAACCGGAACTGAAAAATATAATTTTCCCCCAAAAGATAATACTCTTTGTAATTCTTCCATAGCAACAAAACATGCATCTGGATCTACAGGATCACCATATCGTCCTAATCCAAAATGTTCATATGCATGACAGCTGGAAATAGACTCAATAGAGTCCTTACTTATATTTTCAAGTTTAGTCGCATCATCTTGTATAAAGTGAATATTAGCCATTCCACAACCAACATCTCTAATATCAAGGGAACGAATATCTATTATATTGACATCAATGCCGGCTGCCAATAAATGTGACACAAGCCCATCAACTCTGGAACCAATATCATAATGTACTATTGGCTTGTTTTTAATAATCATTTTTGCCACTAATATATCCTGCCAAAAATAATGAACATCTATATCTCCAGCCGAATTTCTATAATCTGATAAGCAAATATATTCATTATTCTCTTTATATCTAAAGTTCCTTAAGCTTTTCTTGTCATGATACATTTCGATATACTTTTTCTTATCATTTTCATACTTTTCTATATCTGCCTCATGTTGTAACAGATCTATTTTCTCTAAATCGTCTATGGCTGTATCTTGTACACCTAAATTCATTAATTGCTGCTTTAATTTTTCTCCTACCTTTGGCCTTACACACATCATTACTCTATCATATTTTTCACTAACTACTTCCTCCATGCTAATCCAACGCCACTTCAAAAAAGTTGGTGTTAAATGCCTGTTATCTGCAACTGCTAATATATTATAGTGCTCATCAAGCCATTCAGATAATTCTATGAATTTAGGACCTGTTCCTATAACTACTACATTTTCTTTTACCATAATATTAACCTCCACCATACAATTCATCTCTTTTGCCCACATTAGGAATATGCCACCACATATCCTTTATGGTAAAAATAACTTTTTCTTCTATACTCAACTTTCCCAGCATAAGTCGCGGAACAATGCCTGAATAAATAAAGGCTGAGATGCTATCCAGTCATTCACTTTACTTTTCAGCATTTCTGCGATATTGGCTGACACTATGGATGCTATCTCTGTAAACAGGGCCATAAGCCCCTTCAACGCATTGGTCAGATCCATGTCCTGTGTTCTATATTTATAATTCCAAGCAGTTCTTGTTTAATCTCTTCAACATACTTATATGGAGTAACATATATATAGTCAAATGGATAATCCTTTATCTTTTCAACAGGTATCCCCTTCTCAAATTTTTCCCACTTATCCCTATCCTTGTCCGAATAAGCTACTATTTCAAAACAATCCTACAAAAAATATTTATAAAATTCATAATCTGAACCTAATCCATAAACAATTATTTTGCTTTTTTGCATAACAAAAATCCCCTTCCTGTACCTGATATATGCAACTCTATATTCTAAATAAAATATGCCAATCAACCTCTGCTATCAGCAGCCCCTTAGCAAGTTACTCTTAACACCTGCATTTTTCCATGAATACTAAAATCCTGGCTATTGGCAGGTATAAATATACAGTCCCCTTTAAATAGATTGATACTTGTAGCCATTCCTGATACTAAAGTGCCACAGCCACTGATGCAAAGCATTATCTGAAAGGTATTTCCAGCCGGATGGAACTCCGCAAGTCCTCTCTGCCGTTCTGTGTTGACCAGCAGACGCTCCACCTGAAAATGTTCACATCTGCACAGCAGCTCTGCTGCGCAGCCCTTAGCATATCTAAGCAGACGCATAGGCTGCTTGGGGGTTCTACCCCCTTTTAAATCTGCCACATCTAATGCCTTCTCAATATGCAGTTCCCTTTTTTTACCATGCCTGTCAGTTCTGTTATAATCATACATGCGGTATGTCAGGTTTGAATTTTCCTGGATTTCCGCCACTAATGTGCCTGCACAGATTGCATGCACCTGCCCGGCATTGATAAAAAATACATCGCCCCTTTTCACAGGGATCTTCTGCAGGTACTTCTCAACAGTGCCGTCCAGCAGGCTTCTGTGTAAAGACTTTTTATCCATATCATGATAAAATCCATAGATGATCCGGGCATCCTTTCTGGCATCCAGGACATACCACATTTCTGTCTTCCCCAAAGCCCCGTTTTCATGTTCCCATGCATAATTATCATCCGGATGTACCTGCACAGAAAGGTTTTTTTCGCATCAATAAATTTGACCAGTATGGGCAGCTCCCCTCCGGCATTCCGATGCCTTCCCATATATTCCGGGTGTGCTTTCAGAATCTCTGTAAGTTTTATCCCTTCATGACTTCCGCTACCTGCCACACTCACACCGTCCGGATGGGTGGAACATTCCCATGTCTCTGCCAGAGGCTCCATGTCCATCCCCTTTGAAAAATCATCATTTAACCGGTTTCCACCCCATAAGTAATCTTTGCCTGCAGGCTTTAGCAGAAACGGCATGGGGCGCTTTTCAGAACTCAAAGTCATATATTTTCTTGTCATGTATGCTTATCTCCCTGCCTAACTGCACTTCTACCAGTTCAAGGTCTGTCTTTGCCATGACAGTATGCCTTACCCCTGCCTGCACCGTAATCACGTCCCCAACACTGATATCCTGTTCTATTCCATCTATGATTGTTTTTCCCTCGCCGGATATGACTGTCCATACTTCATCCCTCCTGTCATGGCTGTGGTAATTCATATGCCTGCCAGGCTTTAATATTACTTTAATTGTTACACTGTCCTCCCTGGCGTCCAGTATCCGGAAACTTCCCCACGATTTTTCCGCAAACATGACCTGCCGGTCAATCTGTTCCACATACGGCTTCATAAAACTCGAAGATTCTTTATCCGAAACCAGGATACCCTGCGGGCTTGCCGCAACCACAGTATCTTTTAATCCCATGCACAGTATGGGTACATCCAGCTCGTTGATGATGTCTGTGTTTTCACATCCGCTTCCCAGTATCCCATTGCCGATGCATGGCTCCCCCACTACCTCTGCCAGTGTGTTCCAGGTTCCTATATCCTTCCACTCCCCGGAAAAACGCATCACCTGGATATTCTCTGTTTTTTCAACAACTGCATAGTCAAAACTTATCTTATCCAAACCATCATATTTATCATAAAGATCATAGTAACCAAGAAAATCAATCATACCATGCGCCTTTTCTAGCAGCCAGCCAAGCCGGAAAGCAAATACCCCACTGTTCCATAATGCACCCTGCTCTATATATTTTTCTGCAGTTTTCGCATCCGGCTTTTCCTTAAAGGTCTTTACCCTGCAGACATCTGCCCCTGAAACCGGAATAATATACCCGTATTTCTCACTTGCATATGTTGGTTCAATCCCCATCAATGTCAGTTCCGTCTCCCCTTCGGCTGCCAGGGCGGCAAGCTTTTTTAAGGCCTCAAAATATTCCTCCCTGACAAACGGATCTACGGGACAGACAATGACCGGCTCATCCAGTGTGAGTTTTTCAACATCACACAGGTAGGATGCGGCCAATACAATTGCGGGGAAAGTATCCCTCCTCCCGGGTTCCATGCATATCCTCACATCCTCCCCAAGCTGGTTCCGGATGGATGCCATCTGCTCTTTTGATGTTGTGACCGTTATACTGCCTCCCCTGTCTGCGGACTTTATCTGGCGGTATACCCTTTGTATCATGGACTCCATATTACCTGCATCATCTTTGAAAAGCTTAATGAACTGTTTCGAACGGACATCATTGGAAAGCGGCCACAGCCGCCTGCCGGATCCCCCAGAAAGCAATATTAAATTCATAATATCCCCTCTTCCTTACTCTTTTGCAACTTTCTCCATATCGTGCCTGACCATGAGCTGCACCAGTTCTTCAAAAGATGTTTTCACAGGATTCCAGCCAAGCTCCGTTTCTGCTTTTGTTGGATCCCCCAGCAGGTTCACTACATCCGTTGGCCTGTAAAATTCCTCCGACACTTCTACCATTACCCTGCCTGTCTTTTTATCAATCCCTTTTTCACCAGGGCCTTCCCCTGTAAACTCCAGCTCCATGCCGGCACACCGGAAAGCTTCCCTGCAGAAATCACGGACGGAATGCTGCCTTCCGGTTGCTATCACAAAATCATCCGGCACATCATTCTGCAAAATCAGCCACATGCATTCCACATAATCCTTTGCATAGCCCCAGTCGCGCAGGCTGGAAAGGTTCCCCAGGTACAGCCTGTCCTGTTTCCCCTGTGCAATCCTTGCCGCCGCAAGGGAAATCTTCCTTGTCACAAAAGTTTCCCCTCGCCTTTCTGATTCATGGTTAAAAAGAATCCCCGAACAGCAGAACATGCCGTAAGCCTCCCTGTATTCCTTCACAATCCAGTACCCATACTGCTTTGCAACAGCATACGGGCTGTATGGGTGGAACGGCGTTGTTTCTTTCTGCGGCACTTCCTCAACTTTCCCATATAATTCCGATGTCGACGCCTGGTAAACCCTGCAGCTTTTCTCCAAACCGCATATCCTCACTGCCTCCAGGATCCTGAGGACACCTGTCGCCACGACATCCGCTGTATACTCTGGGACATCAAAGGATACCTGCACATGGCTCTGTGCTGCCAGGTTATAGATCTCATCCGGCCTGGTCTGCCCGATTATTTTCACCAGGCTGATGGAGTCCCCCAAATCACCGTAATGCAAATGAAAATCCGGGTTCCCCTCCAGATGTGAGATCCTCTCCCGGTAATCCACAGAAGACCTCCTGATAACGCCATGGACTTCATATCCCTTCCCCAGCAGGAACTCCGACAGATAAGAGCCATCCTGCCCCGTCACCCCTGTAATCAATGCAGTCTTTTTCATATGCCCTCCTAAGGTAAATTCCCAATAAAATCGCCAATCCGGTTTACTATATAATCCAGTTCTGTTTTCCCCATCCCATGATGGCAGCCAATATAAAAACCATATTGGTCAATATACTCCGCAACCGGGTAATCTTTTTCTATGTCCCCAAAAAGTTCTTTATAGACCGGCTGGTTCAATAAAGGGAGCATCGGCCTTGTTTCAATATTATGCTGTTCCAGATACCCGATAAATTCTTTCCTGTCCACTTTGCTGTCCTTCTCCAGCACAACCGGGAACATCATATACGTATGTTCTACATTATCCGGATGGTATGGCAGCCTTAAAACATGTCTGTATTTTTCTAATTTTTTGATCAGGTATTCTGCGTTCTGGTGCCTTTTTTCCATAATCTCGTCTTTCCGCTCCAATTGTGCCAGCCCCAACGCGCCTTCTATTTCCCCAACACGGTAGCTGTACCCCAGCCTGACAAAAGTGAACCTGCGGTCTAACTCTGTCTGCATGCGTTTCGGGCAGACAGAAGCCCCGTCAGACGCCACACACCGTTCACAGGTGCAGGCCCTCCCATGAGCCACCAGCGATCGGAGTATTTCCATATATTCCCTATTATCTGTACATACAATCCCACCAACTCCTGTTGTTATTGTATGGGCAACATAAGTGCTGAACGCCGAAATATCCCCAAAACTTCCGACTGTTTTTCCATCTACTTTTGCGAAATGGGCTTCTGCACAGTCTTCAATTACCCTTAAGCCATGCCTTCCGGCAATTTCCATGATCTTCTCCATATCACATGGCATGCCAAATGTATGGACCGGGATAATGCATTTCGTATTTTTTGTGATATGTTTTTCAATCTCTTTGGGGTCCATGTTATATGTATCCTTATCCACATCCACAAATTTTACTTTTAAACCTGCATGGAGGCATGCATTCGAAGTGGCAATAAAGGTAATTGCCGGCACCAGTACCTCTGTGCCCGAATCCCAGCCATCTGCCTCCTTCAATGTTTCCAAAGCCAGGTGCAGTGCAGTTGTCCCACTGTTGCACATCACCCCATAGTGCTGTCCATGCAGGGAAGCAAACTCCTTTTCAAATTTTGCCACATACTTCCCCTGCGACAGCCTCTCATTCTCCAATGCATCCAGGACATACCTCTTCTCCAGCTCTGTCACTGATGCATGCCCTACGCCAATCTTATGCATTTGTACCCCCTCCATTGAATAAGTTGTAATTATCCAGATACCACTGGTATGTCTGCCGTAACCCGTCTTTTAATTCGGTCTTGTAGTGCCATCCGGCTTCTTCCAGCCTGGTAACGTCCAAAAGCTTCTGCGGCATACCGTCAGGCTTTGTCTTGTCAAAGGTAACCTTCCCCTGATAGCCAACAACTTCTTTAATCATTTCCGCCAGTTCGGCAATGGTAACATCCATCCCCATGCCAACATTTAAGAAGCCATTGCCGGAATATGTCTGCAGCAAAAAGAGACATGCTTCCGCTAAATCATCTGTATATAACAGTTCCCGTCTGGCTTTTCCTGTCCCCCACACTATAACTTCTGCCGCATCTGTAACTTTTGCCTCATGAAACTTCCGGATCAGCCCTGGGACCACATGGGAACGCACCGGGTCAAAATCATCCCCTTTGCCATATAAATTACATGGCATCACACTTATATAGCCTGTCCCATACTGCCGGTTATACATTTCACACAATTTCATCCCGGCAATCTTGGCAACTGCATATCCTTCATTGGTAGGCTCCACCTTGCCGTCCATCAGGTATTCTTCTTTCATCGGCTGCGGAGACAGCCTTGGGTAGATGCATGATGAACCTAAAAACAGAAGCTTCTGTACCTTGTTTTTATACGCACTATGGATAATATTGCTTTCAATCATCAGGTTATCATATAAAAATTCTGCCGGGGCAGACATATTGGCCATTATCCCTCCTACCTTAGCAGCTGCCAGAATAACGGCATCCGGCTTTTCCTTCCGGAAAAATTCAAAGACCTTCCTCTGCTCCCTTAAATCAAGTTCACCTGATGTCCTGCCAAGAATATTATGGTATCCATTTGCACGCAGACACCTTTCTATTGCCGAACCAACCATCCCACGATGGCCGGCTATATATATTCTGCTATTTAGATTCATTACCGTATCATTCATTTATTTATCTCCCAACAAACAACAATATCTAAAATCACTCATATCTTGTTTCAATGACATTTTTTAATGCTTCATATATTCTCTCAGCAACAATTTGATTACCCTTTCCAAATGTAGAAGAATATAGACAAAATGAATATCTTAGTAAATCCTTATAACCGCACCCAGCCTTTAGGGATAATTGCGTATTTCTTTGATTTCATCCACTTTTTTGGCGCAATCACTATTTTATCTTTATTTCTATTTAGCCATGCACCCCACCAGGAAAAAGTGGAATTCGCAATAATGTTATGTTCACATTTACTCATTAAAATCATTTCTTCATAATTCTTGTATTCCTTATAATCACATGGATATAAAATATTATAACCTTCCATCCTAAAATTTTTTTTAACCCAATCATAATCATCAGAAAATATACAAATATCAAACTTTCCAATTTTTCCTGTTAAAAACCGAATTGCATTTTTATAATATTCTAAATCTAATATATATAATTCATTCTCATATTTATAATCCGTCCGTCTAAAATGAAGAGAAACTAATGGTAATTCCATATTTCTTTTTGATAATAATTCTTCTGGAAAACTTACCTCTTCTTTCAAGGAAAACATTTCATAGATGTCTTTTTTATACCGTTTGAAAAATTTTTCTGATTGAAAATACCCCTTTACATAAGCATTCTTATTAACAGTCATCATTTCACGCAAATATTTATCAGAATATTTTCCATCAGTTGACCAGTCATATGAACGATAGATTCCTAACTTTTTAGTGATTTTTTCAAATAATTCAATTTTTTCTTTGCCCATAACATATTTTGTTATTCCCTGACTAGGCACCATAAATGGAAATTTAATATTAAAATTACTAAGTCCATTCTCACGAATTAAAGTTCTCTTGGTTTTTAGTTTTTTATTTTGTTCAAAATCAAAAAATGTCTCTACATCTAATGCTACCTTATATCCTCTTTTTTGAAGTGCCAGAGCATATGCACACATAAACATCTGATTCCCTAATCCCCCGCCAATCCATATCGTAACCATAACATCCTCCCCAGATTAATTCTCACTCTTACACATTACTTACTTTCATCCCATATGAGCTCTGCCAACGAAACAATGGGACAACTAACAATATTTTCTAATTTTTCTTTTATATCATCAAAATCATATATTGCTGTTACAATTATTACATCAACGTTGTCCATTACCCCATCAATTCCTACCACAGGTATTGTTTCATAGTCATGGCTTCCACCTGAGTCAATGGCATATTTAATTTCAATGCTATTAGGATTGATATCCGCATATAAACATTTTCCAAGCTCTCCCATGCCATAAATAGCAATCGTCATATAGCCTTTTTGCAAAATTTTTTCTCCTAAAGATTTTCCGGATTGTTTCAGTATCATCCAATCGATTAAAACATTATAATAACTTTGAAATTTATTTATTTTATTTTGTAACTGAAAAATCTGTTGTCTCTCTTCTTTATGTTGCCGTATAACCCCAATAATAAATCCTGCAACTCCTCCAATAGCAACTTTCAATATAGTACTTATTTTCTTCATCCTATTCCCCTTATATCGGATTTACAATATATGACACATTTTAGTGAAATAATAATTAATAATAATCTGGCAACTTCAAATAATATTATAAATATAGATTATTTTTTATTAAAGCTGCCAGACAACTCATTCACAAATATTATAAAATCGAAAATCCCAATTTTCTGCTGTCCTCTTCAAACATCCTTACTGTTTCTAAAGAAAACTGCGTCAGATCTTTTCCTAAGTTTTTCTCTGCTTTATCTAACAAATCATTTGTTACCGTTACAATATCTACTCCGCAACGCTCTGCCTGTACAATATTAAAAACCTCCCTACAGCTCGCCCATAAACTTTTTGTTCCCGGAATTTTCCTACACAATGCTGCCGTTTCTTTCATCACCAGTTCTGGATCTATGCCAGCATCTGCTATTCTTCCTGCAAACACAGATATAATATTCTCTGTTCCAGGAGACAATACTTTAAGCACACTTTTCACCTGTTCTATTGTAAAAATTGCAGTAACATTTAAGTTAACACCATCAGCAGAAAGTTCCTTTACAAGAGGAACACTGGATTCTCCTTTTGAATTTGTAATTGGTATCTTTACAAATACATTTTTTCCATATTCCGCCAATGCTATTGCTTCTTTTTTCATAGTCTCAAACTCATCAGAAAACACCTCAAAGGATATTGGCATATCAGATATTTTTTCAACCATTTCTTTTGCAAAATCAGTATAACTGACAACTCCCGCCTTTTTCATAAGTGTTGGGTTTGTGGTAAATCCTGAAATATAGTCTTTATCATGCATTTCAATTATCCCTTTTATATCTGCTCCATCTGCATAAATATCAATATGTAACTTATTTAATTTCATTATTCTCTCCTTCATTCTTTGTTCTTTATCCTGTCTATTTTGTAACCATTGCATTAACCAAGAGATGCCAAACAACTCCCTGCCATCCTTCTGCATGTGGTGTAATTCTTTCACTTGCAACTACTGGCACTAATATACATGTATCTGATACTCTTTTAGAATACCCACCATCACGCGACACAATAGACACCACTTTTGCATTCTTTTCTTTTGCATACTTTAAAGCATTTACAATATTCAAAGAAGCATGCTCGCTGCCACCGCCAACAGAAAGAACCATTATGACATCATTATCTGACAATTGGGAAACTTTAAGCCATTCAACAAAAGCAGTATCCCACCCTTCATCGTTTGTCCTTGCTGTTAATTCTGACACATTATCTGTAGGTGCATATGTTTCCAATCCACCAATTTTACGAAAATCATTTACTGCATGAGAGGCATTTGCTGCGCTGCCTCCTACTCCCAAGATAAATAAACGACCTTTTTGTTTTTTTGCGTTCTTCAAAATTTCAACACAACAATTAATTTCTTCAATCGAAATACTTTCTGCAATTTGTTTTGTCTCCTTCAAATAATTTTCAATATAGTCCCTATACATTTTATTTTCCTCCAGTAATTATTTTAACTATTCCGCTTATATCATCTACAATAAAATCTGGATAGTTTTCCAGAAGTTTCTGGCACATATCACATTTCATATCTCCTAAAAGAATTGTTCTTACACCAGCTTTTTTACCTGCAATGATATCCGTATAAGAGTCTCCCACCATAAAAGAATTTTCTAAATCTAAAGAATACACTGAATATAAATCCGTCAAAAGTGCTGCCTTCGGCTTTCGGCACTTACAATCCTGTATCAGAAAATGATTTCTTGTTTTTTTGCTTCCGGTTGGATGGTGCGGACATAATGCCACAAACTCTACATCAATTCCTTTCTTTGCTAAATCCTGTATTATCCATGTATTTAAATCATATAAAGCTTCTAAAGCCACTTTGCCTTTTGCTGCTGCCGGCTGATTTGTTACAATAAAAACATAATAGTTGGAATCTTGAATTTTACGCAATGTCTCAATAATCCCCTTCTTATATACAAATTCTTCTTTTCTAAATGGCGAATCCAACTGCTCTGTATCATCGTTAAAATACAATTCATTGATAACGCCATCTCTGTCAAAAAATACTGCCCTTTGTACTGTATCAAAACGCCCTTTGGCATACACTCTAAATTCTTCCAATGAAGATGGCTTTCCAATCTCATAAAAACGTTTTGTCGTAACCTGCGCCAGAAGCTTTCCTGTTATTGAAAGTTTTGTTAATACTTCTGCGATGTCAAAATTCAAACTCACATCATCCAACACACTTTTTGACAACAGGGATACTCCATAATCAATGTACTCCATTCGCTGATTATCTACCGACTTGTCATACAATACCAAAACACCATCCTCATATATAACATTACTTTTATCAAAATTATTACTATTATGTAAGATAGCCATAATCCCTTTTATTTCCGGATTTTCTACAGCATAATACCTATAAACAAGTTCTCTGTAATCAATATCCATAAAAGAATCGCCATAAATCAGAATAAATTCTTCTTCCAACATCCCATATGCATTTTTCAGTGCACCACCCGTACCCATTTGTTCTTTGCCATCATAAGAATACACAATCTGCACCTGAAATCTGGAACCATCCCCATAATAATCTTCTATCATGGATGCTTGATATCCTACTAGAAAGAGAAATTTCTGAAACCCCCATCTTTTCAAAATTCGTAACTGATAGTCAAAAAATGGTATCCCATTGACATCTGCCATTGCCTTTGGAACATTCTTTAATCCCAGCCTTGTGCCCAAACCTCCCATCAATACCACAACTTGAGTATTCTCCAAAAGTTTTTCCATATACATTTTATATCAGTTTAGCCCCTTCCTTCTCAAAACGAAATCTCACCTCCTCTAACCCTAAATCATAAAATGCTTTACGAAGTTTTATTTTATTCGTGGCATAAAACATTAAAAAACCACCACCACCTGCCCCAATCAGTTTTCCTCCTGCTGCACCATTTTTAATAGCATGTTCATACCACTCATCAATTTTAGAATTGCTCATTCCCTGAGAACGCTTTTTCTTATAATTCCAGTGAACATTCATAATATCTGCAAACTGCAATAAATCACCACTTTCAAGAGCAGTCTTACTGTCTAAACCTAATTGTTTCACATAATCTAAATTCCTTAACATATCAGAATTACCATCTTTACTCTTTTTATCCTGTTCTTCCAAAATATTTCCTGCAGAATGGGAATAACCAGTAAAAAACAGAACCATATTATCT
This sequence comes from uncultured bacterium, assembly GCA_947651225.1. Classification (GTDB taxonomy): domain Bacteria; phylum Bacillota; class Clostridia; order Lachnospirales; family Lachnospiraceae; genus Butyribacter. The sequence goes on from CANSYK010000068.1 coordinate 12,995, forward strand.
TCCAAATTATATAAAGTTTCTTTTGATAGATTCAATGGTTTGACGTCAACGTGTCCATCCTTATAAAAATGCATTGTAGAAACTCCACCAAAAGCAGAAATATATTGATCCTGTTTTCCTATCGGTTCTCCTAAGCGATTAATCTCAATGTCACATGCTTCTTCTGCTAATTCCTCTGCTGATATTTTTTCTCCCTTATAACCATGCAATGCTGTCAACAATGACGTTGTAAAAGTGCTAGATGAACCCAGTCCCGTTCCTGCTGGTATATCTGCCATGGAGCAAATTTCCAATGGACAATTTCCAAGTTCAGTTATTCGTAAGGCTTCTTTAACAATCGGATGCTTTATCTCATTTACATCCCTTACTTTTTCCAACCTATTATATTTCACTCGAATCATCTTATCAAAAGTTTGGTTCAGCAGAATGTAAACATATTTATCAATTGCAGCAGATATTAAAAATCCTTCTCTTTTCTCATAATAAGATGCCAGATCAGTTCCCCCACCGCCCAGTGTGATTCTTAACGGACTCCTCGCCAATATCATCTTTTTATCTCCTTTTTACAAATGCTATACTTAATGTGTCTCCAATTGGTATAAATCCTACATGATTTTTTTCTGCAAATTCATCAATTGCTTTTTTCGCTCCTGCATAAGAAAAAGAAAAATAGTCATGTACAAAAATATAACCATTATCTACCATCCTTGGCCAAAAATACTCCAATCCAGCCAGTATAGGTTTATACAAATCAACATCTATATTAACAAATGCATAACTTTCTTCTAACCCTTCGGCCGTTTCCGGAAAATATCCTTTCTGAATAATACACTTATCCTTGTATGGCATTTTATTTAATACATAGTCTACAGAAGTATTTGACAATTTACCTACTTCATTTAGCAACAAATTATTTTGCAGCTCATATTCCATATCCTGTTCTGGAAACCCTTCAAAGGTATCAAAAAGATATAATTTTCTGTCAGGAAAAACTCCATTAATTACTTTTGCAAAATCTCCCCGATATACCCCCAACTCAGCTACAGCCCCCTCTATCTTCTTCTCCTTAAATAAAAGGGCAATTTTTTCTAAACATTCCCGTCTTGCTCTGGAATTTAAATCTACATATTTTGTAACTATCTGTTCCTCCTGAAACCCCTGTTCCAGCAAATAATTTACTGCTTCCTCATAGCCCGTTAAAATCCCCATAATTATAATATCTGGCTTGTCCTCCAAAATTTTCTTTGGAGCATTTACTTCTAAAGCATCTGCTTTTTTTCCTATCAAAAGCGGATTCCCATCTACAAAATATAAAATATCATATTTGTCTTTCACTTCCTGATACACACGCTTTCCTGTTGTTGTCGCTCCATAAATCACTGCTCTTACCATAATATTTATCCTTTCCTTCTTTTCTCATACATAGCTGTAATTGACAGTTTCATAGCCTCAGGCGTTGAATATTTATTTGTCCAACCAAGTTTTCTAATTTTTTCTGAATTCAATCGAACAATTGGAACATCCCCCTTCCATCCACGATCTCCACCTTCATAATGGTAATGTGTAGAATGAAGACCTAATATATCCACTACCATGTCTGCTATTTCTGTTACTGTCATATAATCTGTGGTAGCTACATTATAATAGTTATACCCTTGCAATGCTTTTTCCTCTACTATTCGCAGAGCATCTATAACATCTTCTATATATATATATGATTTACTCTGTGTACCATCTCCAAGTATTTTCAAATAAGACGGTTCTTCCAACAACCGATGCAAAAAATCATATCCCACACCATGCGTTTGATTAGGTCCAACCACATTAGCAAAACGAAATGCTGCAGCATTCAGTCCAAACATCTTACAATAGGAACAAATCATAGCTTCGCATGCCAACTTGCTTGCACCATAGGTAGATGAAGGTAATAATGGGGAAAAATCCTCATCTGTTTCTGTTGAACCTACATCCCCATATACCCCACTCCCTGATGCATAAATAAGATTTTTCACATTATTCTGTCTCATAGCCTCTAGCACATTATTAATCAAATAAGTTCCTTCCCAAAAATCAATATCTGGTTGTACAACAGCCTTAGATATATCCGGATTTGATACAAAACTGTAGACAATATCCTTTCCTATTACACTTGCTGAAAATTGTTGAAAATCTTTCACATCTCCTTGAATAATATGTAATCTTTTGCTACCCGATATTTCTTGTAAATGCTCTTCTTTTCCAGAGGAAAAATTGTCATAGATATAAATCTCTGCTTCTTTTTCCTCGTTATGAAGCCTTTTTACAACATTACTTCCTATAAATCCTGCTCCACCTATTACTAGATATTTCATATCCAATTTCCTTTCTATTTAATATTAATAATGTCAAGTATCTTTTCGGCAACATCATTTTTTCCACTTGCACCCAAGTACTCTTCTGAACAACCATACATAAAATACCTATCTGAATATCTTTTTTTAATATCAACATCTACCACATGTACATTTTGACTACAATTTTTCAAAAAATATTCTTCCATCCTTTCTATATATAGATTCTTTTTATTTATCTCCTTTATCCTCTCAAAATCATGCATTCCATTTTCATCATTATATTGTTCCGTATAACGATTTTTCACTAAAATAATTTTACTATTGCTTTTTTCTATATAATATACAAAATTTAAACATGCTTTTTTCCACATTTCCCAATAAAGTATATTTTCAATAGAAATCACTTCTCTGATTTCTATTCCTTCTCTGTCAGATTGTTCAAATACTTCTGTTTTACTCATAATACTTCCATCTGATAAACAGACAATACCATTTACATCATCCATAAAATCAAATACAACTTCATTAAACATAAATTGGGGATTATCTAAACATTTTTTTACTGTTTTTTCTTTATCATGTAACAAACATTCATTTCGAAACCTGTTTACATGATGGAATTTTCCATTGCATATTTGATCATCAAAAAATTGTGCAATTGTACTAGTAAAAGGATGGTGTCTTCCAGTCACTTCATATCCCTGAACCTGTTTGCATTCAAATCTAACATTATAGCTTCCTATAGGAAATATAGAAGTGTTTTTTTTCAAAGAATCTTTTCCAAAATATTCATCTAATTTTTTTATATATTTCTTTTCCACTTCCTGATATTCTGTTACAGATAGCTGTTTTTTAAACAAATCTAACCATGTGGTTAAATGAATGCGGGAAAGAAAAAATAATTCATTCCTATATATTTCAAAATCATCCGTTTCCTTAAGATAATTACAATAAATATCAATTGATTTATACATTGGAATTGTTACTAAAATATTATTACTTCCAGAATCTTTTCTTTCCTTCCGATAAAAATATACAATTTCATTTACACATATTATTTTTTTTGCTTTGCAAACAAGAATAGGAAAAACTGCCAAATCTTCTGCTGCTCCAACCGGCATTTGAATATGATTACTTTTAATAAAAGAAGTACGGTATAGTTTTCCCCACACTGCTACATGTCCTCGTCTCATATACTTTTTACGACTTGCCTTGCTTTGTACAACTTCATCACAGCCTAATTCCTTAGGCAAAAAATATTCCTGTTTTACATTATTTTCATCAAAATTTCTATATCCTCCTGCAACTATGTCTACTACTTTATCTTCATAAGTTTTCGTTATAAGATTTTTAATTGCATCTTTAGAAAGATAATCATCTGAATCCACAAAAAAGAGGAATTCTCCTTGTGCCATTTTGATTCCATAATTTCTTGCAGGACCTAATCCTCCATCCTTTCTTGAAACTACTGTTATCCTAGGATCAATTTTTTCCCACTTTTTACAAATCATCAATGATTGATCTGTTGACTCACCTTCCATAATTAATATTTCCAGATTCCCATAGCTTTGCTCCACTATTGACTTCAAACACTGATCTATATATTGTTCCACATTATACACAGGAACAATTACACTAACCTTAGGTATCATCTTTATATAACCACCTTTATTTTGGATAACTTTTATCCATCACGTAGTACATCTATAATGGACAAACATTTTTCTTCTCACATTTTCTCTTTATATTCCAATTCCAATATTTCCAAAACTCACCGAATAACCTTCACAATTTCGCTATTATACTTGTCATCATTATAGTATTCTGCAACATTCCCTCCTCCTGGCACTTCATGAACATATTTCCCCTCAATTGCTACTTTTTTTTCTGCCCCCCTCAAATACCATTCATACTCAATATCAATATGGCCAATATCAACTGCCTGATATCCTGCTTTAGCCAAATCATATGCCATTACGGTGGCGGTGGCGCCCATGGCAATCAGCACCAGACGATTTTTATCTGTTTTTAATGCTTCGCTTAGCAGTTCATCATATTTAGAATATGCACTTAAGCAAGGGCCAAGAATCCGTATACAGGATCTTGCATTGTCAAATAAATCATTCCCTACCCCCAAACGTGTCTTTTCCCCCTCAATAATTGTTAAATCCCTATCCTGCCAAATTGTCTTTAGCAGAAGAAATTTTTCCCTTACATTTGTTTTATCCAAGTATGTCTTGTACGGCCTTGTCATAAAAGAATCATAATATACTTTGGACATATCAATTAATTCATACTCTTTTTGCCGGGTACCATGCTGAAAATGTCTTCTGAAGCATTCTGCCAAGTCATCTGTTCTGCCCTCAAAATCGCCATATGCATCTGGTAATCCTACAATTAAATTATCAATATTGCTTTTAAGGACCTCTTTCATCTTGTCTACCAACTCCTGATCATATGCCTGAAAAGTATGCTTCTTTCCCAGCATCAGATCAAACTCACCATCCCCAAAACGGCTTATAGACTTTCCATTCTTTACGATTTCTTCTATTGCTTTTTCCCAACTTAAAATTTTAGGGAACCGCAGCCGCTTATTTATAATTTTAGATGCTAACTCATACTCCATGTTATCAATATATTCATATAATCCGCTTATTTTCTGTTCCATTTCAATATAGATTAATTCCTCTATATTCAAAAACTTTCTCCAGGCATTATAATCAGAATGCCGGAATGAAAAAGGAGTTATTATTTTTTCTTTCACAATTCCACAGTCCACTAACTGCTCTACAATCTCTTCATAATTAATTGATGCAACAATTAGAAAGTCATAATAATAATCTGATATGTCATTAAGTGAAATCACTCTACAATTGAGAAAAACTTTTCCTTGCTTTTCAATGTTATTATCTATGTACGCTGTCACTTGCTCACCCTGCTTCAGGCACCTTGTTATCTTTTTTGCATTTTCACCTGCTCCAAAAATAATATGTTCCATCTCCTAAGCCTCCTAATTAAAACATACGGCAAGTATCACTGTTTTCTCATATACTGCTCCACTCATTGTCCCATCATCAATAGAAATTGCACATGTATTATCCAATTCCTGCCTATAGTAAATAATGTCTTTAAAATGCTTCCCTAATGTTTTCTGAAATCTCTGAAAGGTATATTCATTTACATGCCATCTGTTAAAACTGCATACCCCATCCTTTTCCGCATATGGTGTACTGATTAGTGCTACCCCATTATCTTTTATATATCTTTTTATTGTTGCAAAATATTTTTCTTCATCATCAATATGCTCGATTGTTTCAAAACTGGTAATAACATCAAATTTTTTATCAAAAGTTATATCATAAATAGATTCACATAAAAAATCTGTATTTTCATCATTAAAGTGCCTTTTTGCATACGATATAGATAACTGACTGATATCAACCCCTGTAACATAATCGGCTTTTTCTGAAATTATGCCTGTACCATATCCACAGCCGCAAGCCATATCTAAAACACTTTTATGGATACAGAATGGCAACGCCCAATAATATCTGTTTATATGCCCATAATATACTTCTGCACTCCAAATATTCCTTTTTATCCCTAATTCATCATCATCAAACAACCATATACGTTCCATTACATCTTCATCAAAACCATTATAGATCTTATATATTTTCACCCCATCTTCTTGGATTTTATGAATTCTTTCGTATATTTCATCCTGAAATCTGTAAGAAGAAATAATGATGCAATCAATTTGATACATTTTAAGTGCATCCCCCAGCTTTAATACAGGATACCCTTCCATATAAATATTTTCTTTTTCTTTGTCTATCAAACAACATATTTTCTCTTTTACGCCCATACTATGTTTGCCTAAAAATCTAAGTAATTTTTCTGTATGCTTTCCTAACCCATATAACGCAATCCTTTTACTTGATGCAATCTTTTCAGACTCAATCATTTTAAAAAGATACTCTTCCCTCTCACCGGAAAATTCCCCCAGCTCGTTTAAATTTAATATTTTTCTCATAGTTTTCCTCTTTTCTCCTTCTAATATGGCACTAATCCCCTATCAAAACTTTCATATATTCAATATAATCTTTTTTCCCAGCCTTCATTTCTATTATTTTTCTGGATTCATTTCCTAATTCCATTAACCTTTCACGATGCCGGCCTATCAATGCTATTTTTTCTGACATTTTTTTTACATCACCTATTTTAGAAACAAATCCACTCTTTCCCTCTTGAACAAATTCCTCTGTCCCAGATACTGCTGTGACAACCGGCACAGCCCCATAGGACATTGCTTCCAGCATAGAAATACTGGCGCCTTCAAAATCAGACACATTTAAAAATATATCCTGGTTTCTCCAGTAATCCGGCATATTATCTCTTGGAATATTGCCATGCAATGTCACATAACCAGCCAGTTCATTCTCTTCAATTAATGTAATTAATTTATCAAGATAATTTCCATCTCCTGCAATATTTAAATGATAGTTAACCCCCTGCTTATTCAATTCCAGCATTAATGGAACTAATAGATCTGCCCGCTTTTGAAATTTTGTTACACGGGCGGCATAACCAATCCTTAGTGGCTCATTTTTATCAACCGTATAATTTCTTTTCAAATGTTCTACATAATCTACAGGACTTTCCTTATACCGGATTTTTATTTTGTCTACCCCAAAATCATTTGCCAAATGGGCATTTATTTTTTTGCTGACGCCAGCAACAATATCCATATACTTTTGCATAAAATCGGCTTTTCGGTACAAAATCACTTTGTCATTATGTATAATTGATATACAGCGCACAAAATCCGGGAAATATTTTTTGATGATAGCAGTTGCAATCAATATTTGATTTTGCCAATTATCTATTACCACACATGGGGAATTTTCTACAATCGCATCTACCAACCGCTTAATAGAATTCCAGTAATCATCATAATCAAAATTAAAATAGCAGATACTGTCCTCTAACCCTGCCGGCTCGGGATTGTTCGTTTTTTTTGTAAATATATAAATATTCTCATATATTTCCTTCATCTCCCTGGCAAGCATAAAGGTAAAACTTTCTATTCCCCCTAAAACTAATCCTTCTTCCAGGCCAAAAATGACTTTTTTTGTCTTTTTCGCTTCAATAGCTTTCTCCCTTAAATAATCAAATTCACCAATATGCTCTTCCACATATCCCATAATCAATTCTTCTTTTATAATAATATTTTCTATCAATCCCATTGCAGACAACTGTCCCTCTATCTCGGACTGATAGTCACTGGCAATTAGAATACGGCATTTTTCTCTGCATAATCTTTCTGGTGAATCTACCAGTTTTCCCTCTACTGTTGTTCCCCATTTATTTTTATCATTGTCAACAAAACACAAAAAATCCATCCCCAAATTTTTAAGAGTTTTTGCTACTTTCACCGCCCCGCCAGAAGCCCCAAATATGACAATTTTATCCATCTTCATACCCCTTCTTTATTTACATCCCTTTATCATACGGAATAAATCTTCGGTACCTGCCCAAGCCCGGCATATTTTTCTAATATATAATCCGTTATCTCGCTGATGGAAAACAGGGAAGTCACAATATAATCATTACATCCTCTCCTGATTGCCTCCTCAAGCCCGACAACCTCTATCCCTTCTTTTTTTGTCCCCCAGATGGACTGTTTCCTGTCAATAAAACATTTCACTTCCATATGGTACATCTGGCAGATAAAATAAAACTGCCTCCCGTTTTCCCCGGCGCCATACAGCGCCACTTCCTTTATCCCGTCACGCTCTGCCTGCTCCACAACCTCCTGCATGGATTTTATAATGTCATTCTGCGTCCCGTTTTTTAGCGCCTTCCGGACATAATAAAATTCATCCAGCAGTGTAACCGTCCCTTTCGGCCAGGTGACATTACTGTTTTTATAGGTGTAGCTGACATTGCATTTGTCAATAAAATCAACGCCCTTTTCTTTTCCAAGATCCAGATGCTCTTTTGTAATAATCCCCTTTTTATATGCTGTCCCAAAGTTTGTGTCTGCCTCAAACCCGGCTAACATCCCTGCCTCACATTTCCTCGGCATATCAACCAGCCGGTGCAGTATCATCAAAGTTTCCCTCCGGTTCTCTATGCACCCTTTGGCGATCTCCGGCTTATCCCGGCAGAAGGAAAGCCAGAGCTTCTGGAAATCAAAAATCCCCTGGAATACGATATCTGTCAGATGTGTGTTATCTACCTTCTCTGCCTTAACCGGTACAATTCTTCCTTCTTTTTCCTCATAGCCGACAGTGCTTCCTTCCGTTACGGAAACCAGCTTCTCAATTACATCGGTTGTCCGGTGAATTGTCGGTATTAAATCTGTGTTTTCTGCAAAGGTGCCAAATGCCCCTTCAAAGTCCATCCCGTCAAAAATCTTGTCCCCGGTTACACCAACAGCCAGGAAATGCTTCATCCGGTGGGAAACCCCTTCCAAATCCAGACACTCCTGCATCCACATCTGGATCCTTCCGAAAAAGCCAATATCTATTGTCGCAATATTTTCAAAATCCCCCATCTCCTGAATTAAATAAGATACAAGCTTTTTACGCTCCTTTTTTATATATCTTTCAATCTTTTCCCTGTTTCCTTCCTCCAGGAACCTTTCGATCAGCTTTTCTTTTACTGTTGTGCCCTGGCAGGGGATCTTGTGTGTTTCTTTATATCTGGTGTCAAAATACTCTCTATATTCTGTAAATCCTGTTTTTTCAAGCCCCATCAGCAGAATAGATTCCCCTACCGTAAGGTTCCTTGCCCCGATCATGTTTTCAATTTCCTCACGGTCCACCTCTTTTATGGAAGGAATATAGGTTACTTTCCGTGAAATATAAACAGGATGGACTGTCAGCCCCATTTCCCTGGCATCGGATTCTTTCTGCAGCAATTCCCCAAGCACATAACCTTCCCTCATAAAAGGATAAATCCTTTTAATCCCGGATTTTTTTAACCGCTGGCATACCCAGGAAACATACAGTGACAGAACCGGCCCCACCACTGCACTGCCCAGTTCATATGCCGTTTTTTCACTGCCTGTATATTCTCTCCCGGATGCCGCCAGTTTCCTGAGGGACAGGATGCCAGGCTGTGGGACATCATGCCTGATTTTTTCATAATCATAGATGCTGTACAGTTTTTCTGTGATGACATCATAATGAAATGCATGCAGCCCTTTTTGAAGCGGCTGGCGGTAATCCGCATTTTTGTTATCACCAATATGCAGGATCTCATTGCCGGAAAATTCCTTATGCTTTTGCAGCAGCACATCAAACAGCGCTCCATCCTGTTTATTACAGCCAAACTCATTGGAAACAATCACTTCATCAAACAGCATCGGATCAATCCGGTTGTAAGCCAGTATTTCTTTGATTTCATCGCTGCTTAGATACATATCAGAAACCGGAACCAGCCTGCAGCCACTCTGCTTTGCCTCCAGAAGCCACTGTAAAATAAACGGATTGGCATAACAGCATTTTTTTTCGCATTCCAACTCCAACGCCTTTAATGCACCAATATCATTTGCAACAAACGCTGGGAACTGCCTGTAAATATCATCCAGTGTTACCTCACGACTCGGTGCATGAAGCCTTGCACGCCGCTCCATCTCCGTCCGCAGCTTCATATATTCCTTTTTCGAAATAGAAAGGGCGGCAACCCCCCCTTTTTCTGCCTCCTCCCAAACAATCTCAAACAGGTCGGCTGCTTTTGCGACAGTGCGCAGCAACAGCGTGTCAAAAATATCCACGCTGATCAGCCTGTATTGCCTGTAATCTGGTAACTCCATCTCCCCTGCTCCTTTTCTGTTTATATTCCAATAATCTGACTGCATTTATTACAAATTTTTTTACAGCCATCTGCCTCCATACTGGAAAAGATTTTCTTTCTGGAAGCTGCCCTCCGCTCTTTTGCCTCATCTTTTTGCAAGGTTTCTGTTATCCCTGCCATAAGCCCCTCCATATCATGCACCTGGACTTCCGGCATATATTTTCTAAAATCAAAATACCCATCCCTTGTCTGGCTCGAATATTCTTCATAATCATACTGAAACGCCACTACCGGCCTGTCTAACAGCATAAAATCTGAATAAACCGAAGAATAGTCTGTAACCAGGACATCCACATGCCCCAAAAAAATATAAGGGTCTGCATCTGCATCTAAATCCAATATGTTACTGTAATCAAACCGTTCAAATTCCCTTTTTAGTTTTGATTTCGGATGCAGCTTGGTCAGAAACAATGCTTTTTTTTCCTTTAAAAATGCATTGAATTTCCTCAAATTCATAATTTCCAAAAACTTTGTTTCTGTGTCCCGGAAAGTTGGCATATATAAAACAATTTTTTCACCATCCGACTTCCACCGGAAAACCATCTCCAGCTTCTCCTTTTCTTCCGGTGTATATATGTTTTGGATCCCCAATCCCAATATGTAATCATTCCTTGGATATCCCGCCTCTATCACATGCCCCTTTGGCACCCGGAAAGCCCTTGCAAAAATCCTGCACATCACTGGGGACGTTGCTAATATATAATGGTCCGGCTTCTCATCCGACAGCCTCCTTGGAAAATACCGGAACTTTTCCCAAAGATTTTTTGGATGCCTCACCCTGTCATGCCGATTATCATAATTGATCCGCTTATTCCCCACGCCATGCCACAAATTTACCTTTACAGCACCGCCGCTTAACCAGAAATTAATGTCCTTGGAATAATTGTCAAAAAAATAAACCTTCCCACGGAGCGCATACCATATCCCTCTTAAGGAATGATAGTAATACACTTCATAACCATTCTTTTCCAACAATTCAACAACTTTCTGCTCATGTGTAATCCATATGGGACGGATGCCAAGTTCCCGTTTGTGCTGGGCAACATACAGATACAGGTACTTGGGGTTATCTGCAAACCTCCTGCCAAAGGTACTCCCAAAAAGCCAGGTCTTTTTATCCCTTGGAAAAAGAAAAGATAACCAGTAAATTGGCAGGAGCAGGAG
>CANSYK010000069.1 GCA_947651225.1 uncultured bacterium
TTGAAATGCTGGAGTCAGAGTCCAGTGCCTTACCATTTGGCGATAGCCCATCAAAGTGCTTGCCTTTCTCACAAGCACTTGCTTATTATATAACAGTCTGGCATATTTTGCAAGCATTTTTTTATATTTTTTCAAAAGATTTGCTCACCGGTGTTACTTATCCCACAAATGCATATTGACTGGCGGCCAAAAGCAATCAGGCAGGCAAGTTTCTGCTTCCGGTTGCCTTACTTCCATCCTCAAAACTTGTACGGAACGGAGCCAGTGGAATACCATTTTTGCCAAACAGGGCAATTTCCTGATAATTTGTCCAGCAATAATGTGCATATTTTGGAAAAGGCACCTCCTTTGAGGATAAAATAATCCTGTCACCTTCGATTACAAAATCTGCAGGATAATATTTTTTATCATCCCCTGCCAGTTCAAACCCCAATACCCTGCCACTCTGTACAAAACCATCACTGCAATGGGCAAAAAGCAATGTCATCTTACTGCCCTCAATAAAATAATCACGGTAAACCGGGCCAAATGCCTCTTTTTCACCACATACATGATACACCTGATAAAATGCCTGCAAAGCAAGCCGTTTTCCTACAACCTCTTTTCTGGTTGGATGGATATTGCCAAACTCTCCCTGCTCTAAAGCAACGGCAATTCCAGTATTTTTTATGGTCTGACATACTCTCATCTGTGCTTCCCGAATCAGAGGCCAGTTTTTATAATCTGCCTCCCCCACATTCTGGTAAACCGGAAGCTGTACAAGAAGAAACGGGAGTGTATCTTCCTTCCAGTCCATCCTCCACTGACGGATTAATGCCGAAAGCAGGTCATAGTAAGTTGTTGGCTTATGGTCATCCTCTTCTCCCTGATAATATAAAAATCCTCCTAATGTATAGGGGCATACCCTGGAAATCATCATTTCATATAACCCTGCAGGCCTATACTCTGAATATGGCCCCATCGGCCCTGGGTATTTATTTTCTCCAAACAGGCTGATTGCCTCATCCCATGTTGGATTTTCTGCTGTTTCATAATAATGTGATACATTTTTATCAAATTCTGCCTGGTACACAATATATTCTTCACGCTCTTTTATATATTCTTCCAGAACCTGATGTTCCACAATTTTATCATATTCCTCTATATAGGAAGAAATTGCGCTGTCCTTTTCCATCATTTCACGGCTCATCCAGCAGGATGCTGATGTTCCGCCCCAATTACATCCAACAATCCCCACAGTCACTCCAAGCTTTCTGGATACTTCTTTTGCAAAATAATAAGCCACAGCAGACCACTTTCTGGCAGCCTTCTTCTCTGCACACTCCCATGTGCTTTCCTTCTCTGCCTGTATAAGTTCCTCACATTGATGTGAAACCTTAGGGACATAATAATAGCGCACATTTTCTGCCTGTATTTTTTCCAGTTCCTTATTGGCTTCAAAGCTGTTCTGAAGCTCCAACTCCATATTGGACTGGCCGCCTGCAAGCCATACCTCGCCAACCATCACATCCTCAAAAGCAACCTTCTCTTCTCCGCCTGCTACTGTCATACAATATGGGCCTCCCTCTTTCATTGACGGCAGTTCTGCAAAAAATCTCCCTTCCTTCCCCTCTGTCTCCACGCTCCTGTCATTCAGGTAACAATAACTCTTTCCTGGTCTGTCTCTCCCCATACTGCAATTCTTTTTCCCCTCTGTAATACCATATGATTTGAAAATACTGGTGCTAATTTTATCATAAACTCCTCCTGACAACGGTAATATCCTATGTATAACCGTTTTTTCTTATTCTAAAATATATTGTAATACAAATCTTCCCAGATAAAAAGAGGCTTTTTCCATTTAATCTTAAAAACCCCCATTTGAAACTTCCAAATGGGGGTTTGGGTAAACGGCAAAATACCGTAATTATTTATAAAGCTCAACCAACTTCTGCAAATGCTCATAACGGGCTTTTGCTGCTTCTTCAGACTCTTTGAAGAGCTTTTCAGCGCGCTCTGGGAACGGCTTAACCAGACGGGTATAACGTGCTTCATTATTCAGGAAGTCCTGATATCCGCCAAAGTCTGTCTGCTTCTCAGAAGCGAAGGTAAATGGATTCTTTCCTTCTGCCTTAAGCTGTGGGTTGAAGGAGAAGAGATTCCAGTAACCAGCCTTAACAGCTTTCTTCATTTCATCCTGGCAATGGTTCATGCCGCCCTTTGCGATTCCGTGAAGCTCACATGGAGCATAACCGATAATCAGGGATGGACCGTTGTAAGCCTCAGCCTCTGTAATTGCCTTAACTGTCTGTGCAGGATTTGCGCCAAGAGCAATCTGTGCTACATATACATAACCATAGCTCATAGCGATTTCAGCAAGGCTCTTCTTGCCAATTTCCTTACCAGCAGCAGCGAACTGGCAAACTTCACCAATATTGGAAGCCTTAGATGCCTGTCCACCTGTATTAGAATACATTTCTGTATCAAATACCATAACATTTACATTTTCACCGGAAGCAAGTACATGGTCAAGTCCACCGAATCCGATATCATATGCCCATCCATCACCACCAAAGATCCATACAGACTTCTTAGAAAGATAATCCTTCTTAGCAAGGACTGCTTTGGATTTTTCGCAATCGCACTTCTCAAGTTCTGCAACCAAAGCTTCTGTAGCTGGTGCATTTGCAATGGTATCATCCCTTGTTTCCAGATATTTATCAATTGCAGCTTTCAACTCAGCAGATGCTTTATCGGATGCTGCGATTTCTTTTAATGTCTCAATTGCCTGGTCACGGAGATACTTCTGGCCAATATGCATACCAAGGCCATGCTCTGCATTATCCTCAAAGAGGGAGTTAGACCATGCCGGACCCTTCTTGGAATCTTTATTTACTGTATATGGTGAAGTAGCTGCCGGATTTCCCCAGATAGAAGAACATCCTGTTGCATTGGAAATATACATCTGCTCACCAAACAACTGTGTAATCAAACGTGCATAAGATGTCTCTGCACAACCTGCACAGCTTCCTGAGAACTCAAGGAGTGGCTGGTTAAACTGGCTTCCCTTTGGAGTATTATCAGCAAAGCCACTGTCTTTCTTGCCTACATTAGCAACCAGATAATCAAATACTGGCTGTTCTGCGGACTGTGATTCCTGTGGAACCATCTTAATCGCACCTTCTGCAGGACATACCGTAATACACTCGCCGCATCCCATACAATCAAGTGGAGATACGCTCATCGTAAACTTATATTCGCCTGCTTTTGGCTTTGTATCTGCTACTTTAATATTAGAAGGCGCTGCCTTTACCTCATCCTCTGTCATTAAGAATGGACGAATGGTAGCATGGGAACAAACAAATGCACAGTTATTACACTGAACACAAACACCTGGATCCCATACTGGAACCGTTACAGCAGTACCACGTTTCTCATAAGCAGACGCACCAGTCTCAAACTGACCATCTGGATTATCAATAAACGCAGAAACCGGAAGGCTGTCACCATCCATCTTAGAAATTGGCTCAAGAAGGTCATTGACAAGTTTAACAACCTCTGGACGACCTGTCTTTTCCTTAGCAGGAGCATCTGGCTCCGGATTTGACCAGGATGCTGGAATCTCTACTTTATGTACAGCGTCCACACCTGCATCAATTGCCTTGTAGTTCATTTCTACGACAGCGTCACCCTTCTTAGAGTATGATTTCTTAGCAGCCTGCTTCATATATTCTACCGCTTCATCAATCGGCATAACATCTGCCAATTTGAAGAATGCAGACTGGAGAATTGTATTGGTACGCTTGCCCATACCAATTTCAATCGCTTTATCAATCGCATTAATTGTATAAAGCTGAATATTGTTATCTGCAATATATTTCTTCGCTTCTGCATTTAACTTTGCTTCTAATTCTTCATCTGACCACTGGCAGTTAATCATAAATACACCGCCTGGCTTTACATCCTGAACCATCTTAAAGCCATTTACAACATAAGATGGATTGTGGCATGCCACAAAGTCAGCCTGGTTAATGTAATATGGGCTCTTAATCGGATTATCGCCAAAACGGAGATGGGAAATAGTAACACCACCTGTTTTCTTTGAGTCATACTGGAAATATGCCTGAATATACTTGTCCGTATGGTCACCGATAATCTTTGTAGAGTTCTTATTCGCACCTACTGTACCATCACCGCCAAGACCCCAGAACTTGCACTCTTTTGTACCTGGTGCAGAAGTAATTGGAGCTGGCTTAACCTCTGGAAGGCTTAAGTTTGTAACATCATCTACAATACCGATTGTAAAACGAGGTTTCGGATCATCTTTCTCCAGTTCTTTGTATACCGCAAATACAGAAGAAGGAGGAGTGTCTTTGGAACCAAGTCCATAACGTCCACCAGTCAGGACAATATCTGTCTTTCCTGCTTCACGGAGAGTTGCTGCTACATCCAGATACAACGGATCACCCAGGGAACCAGGCTCTTTTGTACGGTCAAGTACAGCAATCTTCTTTGCAGTCTCTGGAATCACTTTCAAAATTGCTTCCGGAGACCATGGGCGATATAAACGAACCTTGATCAAACCAACCTTTTCACCCTTCGCAGCCAGATAATCAATTACCTCTTCTGCTACGTCACAGATAGAACCCATAGCGATAATAACACGGTCCGCATCTGGAGCGCCATAGTAATTAAACAGGTCATAATCCGTACCTAACTTCTCATTGACCTTCTTCATGTACTTCTCTACAACAGCAGGAAGTTCATCATATGCTTTGTTACAAGCCTCACGATGCTGGAAGAATACATCACCATTTTCATGGGAGCCACGAGCTGCAGGATGTTCCGGATTTAATGCATGACGGCGGAATTCTTCAACCGCATCCATTGGACACATTTCCTTTAAATCCTCATAATCCCATTTTTCAATTTTCTGAATCTCATGGGATGTACGGAAACCATCAAAGAAGTTAATGAAAGGAACTTTTCCTTCTAATGCTGCCAGATGTGCAACAGGGCTTAAGTCCATAACTTCCTGTGGATTGGTCTCTGCTAACATTGCAAAACCAGTCTGACGGCAGGCATAAACATCACTGTGGTCACCAAAGATATTCAATGCATGAGTAGATACTGTACGTGCAGATACATGGAATACAGAAGGCAACTGCTCACCTGCTATCTTGTACATATTAGGGATCATAAGAAGAAGTCCCTGAGATGCTGTAAATGTTGTAGTAAGGGCGCCTGCCGCAAGAGAACCGTGAACGGTACCGGCTGCACCTGCCTCAGATTCCATCTCTACAACCTTAACCGTGTTATCAAAAATGTTCTTCTGTCCTGCTGCTGACCACATATCAACGGAGTCAGCCATCGGGCTTGAAGGTGTGATTGGATAGATACCAGCTACTTCTGTGTAGGCATATGCTACATGAGCTGCGGCTGTATTACCATCCATGGATTGTTTCGCTCTAGCCATTTTTATATATTCCTCCTTATATTTTAATTCTGCTCACCATTTTAGCACTTATGTGCAAAAAAGTAAAGAATTGAGTTAACTGTTTTTATCGGATTTTCGTAGAGTTTACAAAAAATTTACATATAAACGGCAGCCTGTTTTCCAATGAAATACCAGTCTATCCATTTTCAGCTAAATTATGCCGAATCTCTAAAATATCCACAAATCATTTTTCACGAAACCTTAAAGCATGGCATCTGCTAACTTTTCCAGTTCTGGCAAATCAGAATCCTTTAAGACAGAGCGGATTGTAACCACAGGCTCCACAAGCGTAACCTCCTTTAATCCCTCTAAAATTCCTTTCATCGCTTTTGCGGCGCATGGCGCCCAGGAACCATTTTCCAGAATCCCGACTTTGCGCTTCTGATAAGACTTCGCCTGTAAATGATGCAGAAAATCCTGCATACATGGGAACACCCCGCCATCATAACTTGCGGCAGCCACAATCATACGGTCATAACGGAAAGCATCTTCAATCACCTCGGCCATGTCTTCTCTTGCCAAATCACTGACTACTACCTTTTCTGCACCTTTTTCCCTTAAAAGATCAGCAAGTTTATTTGCTGCAGCAGCCGTATTTCCATGAATGGAAGCATATGCAATTAAAATCCCCCTGTCCTCTGGCTGATAGTTGCTCCAGGTATTGTAAATTCCAAGATAATATTCTAAATTCTCTTTTAAAATCGGTCCATGTAATGGACAAATCATCGCAATATCAAGTGCTGACGCCTTCTTTAACAAAGTCTGTACTGGTGCGCCATATTTTCCTACAATGTTAAAATAATATCTGCGTGCCTCACATGCCCAATCATCGTCTTCTGTTTTTGACAGTGCGCCAAACTTCCCAAAACCATCTGCAGAGAATAAAATCTTTTCCTTGCTCTCATAAGAAACCATGACCTCAGGCCAATGTACCATTGGAGCCATTACAAAGGATAACGTATGCTCCCCTAAAGACAGCGTATCTCCCTCTTTCACTGTCAGAGTATGTCCCTCTAATGGAATGTCAAAAAACTGTGGCATCATGGAAAATGTCTTTGCATTTCCTACTAATGTCACCTCTGGAAAAAGCTCTACTAACCTTGCGATGCTTCCGGCATGATCCGGCTCTAAGTGCTGTACCACCAGATAGTCTACTTTCCTTCCATCTAAAGCGGAAAGCAGATTTTTTTCCCACTCTTCCATTCCACGTTTATCCACCGTATCCATAACTGCCGTTTTTTCATCCAGAATTACATAAGAATTGTATGATACACCTTCTGGAACGACATACTGGCTCTCAAATAAATCAATCGTCGTGTCGTCTACACCAATGTACTTTACTGCATCTGAAATTGTTACATCCATCGTTCTTTTCCTCCTTTAATGCTCTCGTTCTTTCATTATGCAAAGAAATTCTATCACAAAAAGATCAAAAAGAAAATATATTCTTTTCTAAAATTGCTGTGAATTGCAAAGGTCATTTGATATTTTACTTGCGCCTGTTCCTCGGATGTAGTAATATAATTCCAAGTACAAAAAATGTAAGGGGGTACTTATGAGACATTTAATCAGTCCACTTGATTTATCTGTTGAGGAATTAGACTATATCCTATGCCTTGGGCAGGAAATTCTAAAATTTCCCGAAAATTTTTCCCACATCTGTGAAGGAAAAAAATTAGCTACATTATTTTATGAACCAAGCACACGGACTCGTCTTAGTTTTGAAGCAGCTATGCTCAACTTAGGCGGTAAAGTGCTTGGTTTTTCTTCGGCCGATTCCAGTTCTGCCGCCAAAGGGGAAAGTGTTGCTGACACCATCCGTGTCATTTCCTCTTATGCAGACATCTGTGCCATGCGCCATCCAAAAGAGGGTGCGCCAACTGTTGCCTCCATGTATTCTGAAATTCCGGTAATCAATGCCGGCGACGGGGGACACAACCACCCTACCCAGACTTTGACCGATCTGCTTACAATTAAAACCTTAATGGGACGTCTTGATAACATAACAATCGGAATGTGCGGTGATTTGAAATTTGGCCGTACTGTCCATTCCCTGATAAATGCTATGGTTCGCTATTCCAATGTACGGTTTGTATTGATTTCCCCACAGGAACTTAAAATACCAGACTATCTGCGCAAGGAAGTTCTTGAACAGAAAAATATTGAGTACATCGAAACAAACCAGTTAGAGCAAAACATGCCAAATCTGGACATCCTCTATATGACACGTGTCCAGCGTGAACGCTTTTTTAATGAAGAAGACTATATTCGCTTAAAGGACAGCTTCCTTTTGGATGCCAACAAAATGAAATATGCCAAAAAGGATATGTATGTCCTGCATCCGCTTCCACGTGTGAATGAGATTTCCACCGAAGTAGATAGTGATCCACGTGCTGTTTATTTTAAACAGGCAAAGTATGGTGTTTATGTCCGAATGGCATTGATTATGACACTACTTGGCCTTGACAGTGAAAAACTATTTTTTAGATAGAAAGGGAAATAAGAGCAATTAAACAAAGAAAGATGGGGTATCGATATGTTAAATATTGGCGTTTTAAATGAAGGAATCGTAATCGATCACATACAGGCAGGTGGTGCCATGAAAATATATAAATATCTGAACCTGGAAAACCTTGACTGTTCTGTAGCAATTATAAAAAATGCACGCAGTAACAAAATGGGAAAAAAAGATATTATTAAAATCGAAGGGCCATTTGATATTGATTTAAATGTCCTTGGCGTTTTAGACCATAAAATTACAATCAATATTATTAAAAACAATGAAATAGTTGAAAAGAAGGATCTTTCCCTGCCAGAACGTGTTACCAATATTATCCGGTGCAAAAATCCACGCTGTATCACCTCCATTGAGCAGGAACTTCCACATACGTTTAAACTGACAGACCGCAAAAACCATATTTACCGCTGTATTTACTGCGAATCCAAATTCAGGGGAAAATAAAAAAAATCTAAATATGACGACTTTTTAAGGAACAAAATATACAGCATGGAGGATACTATGTTTTTTAACAGGAAAAAGCAGGAGGAATTTTTTCAGAAGTCTGAGCAGCATTTTCGCTTTTCGGAAAATGCTTTTCAGAAGATGGAAGAAAAATTCCGTTTCTTAGAAAATAGTTTAAAACAACCAGAGAAAGAGGCTGTTGAGAAGAACGGCCAGATTGAGATGATCAACCAAAATATTGCAAACTTTCAATCCGTAATCCAGAAACATGATATGGCAATTGAGGATTTACTGGATGAATGGGAAGAAAAACGTTCTGATGAAGAAATGGTCCAAAAACAGTTATTGGATTACCAAAAGAACGAAAAACAACTATTAGCGCTTTTTGAAGCTTATCAGGAACAATTTTTCAATCTGAAGCGCTTCGCCGGCACAAAAGACGCCACATGGACCAAACAGATTACATTAATGGAACAAACACTGGAACACTATCGTCAGTTATGTGGAATTATTATGATTGAAGAATGCAATACAGCGGTAGACTATGACCTACATGAAGTCATAGAAGCAGTCAGCACTACAGATTCTTCCAAAGATAAAACGGTTGCTGCCATTTACCGCTGTGGATATCTTTATAAAGGCGAAGTAAAACAGAAAGCACAAGTTAGTGCCTACCGTTTGGAAGAAAAGAACTTATAGAAAAGGACAGGTGAGAAATTGAATACAATTATCGGAATTGATTTAGGAACATCTACTACAGAAGCTGCCATTGTACAGGATGGCAAACCAGTCATGATTGTAAATCTGGAAAATGAAATCATTACACCATCCGCAGTCGGAATTGATGCAGGCGGAAACAGCATTGCAGGCGAAAAGGCACGTGCACAATATCTGCTGTCACCGGAAAATACTGCCATTGAAGTAAAGCGTAAAATCGGCACAAAGGAAAAAATCACATTAGGGAAGCAAAGTTTCTCCCCGGTAGAGTTATCAGCAAGACTATTGGAATACGTAAAAACTTATGCGTCGGAATACCTAAAGGAGGAAATCACCCATGCTGTTATTTCCGTTCCTGCCTATTTTAATGATATTCAGAGGCGGGAAACCATCGAAGCCGGAACGAAAGCCGGACTTCAGGTGGAACGTATTTTAAATGAACCAACTGCCGCTGCATTAAGTTACGGCCTTGACCATATGGAAGAAGAAAGCCATATCCTCGTTTATGATCTTGGAGGCGGTACATTTGATGTCACGCTTTTAGAAATGTTCGATGGCGTACTGGAAGTAAAGGCAAGCAGTGGCGACAATCAGCTTGGTGGAAAAGATTTTGATGAAAAGCTGATGGAGTGGCTCAATACGCAATTCCAAAAGAAACACCATGTCGATTTAAAAAAGGATACTTTCGCCATGGTAAAACTGAAAGAAGAGGCAGAACGCTGTAAAAAAGAACTAAGCACAAACAATTCTTATCATGTTCTGGTACCAATGATTATTGAGAAAAAGGGAGAGCCTTTGGCGCTTGATGAAACCGTCACAAAAGAGCAATTTGAAGAAATAACGCAGGAGATTATTGAACGGACACATCATCCCATTGATGTTGTTCTTGCAGACAGTGAAATCCTTCCGTCAGAAATTGACCATGTCATTTTGGTTGGAGGTTCTACCAGAATGCCCCTTGTGGCAAAAGATATCAAAGAATATCTTAATATAGATCCTGTGCAGGCTTTAAATCCTGACTATGCTGTGGCCGAAGGCGCTGCGATTCAGGCTGGAATCATCCAGGGAGCTTTTGAACAGGAAAGCAGCATTATTATTACAGATGTAAACCCTTATACTCTTGGTGTCAGGGTAACCGATGGCTTTATGGATAACCGAATGGATGTTGTAATCCCAAGAAATGTGACAATCCCTGCAACACGCAGCGAGACCTACTCTACCTACGCAGACTTTCAGACAAAAGCCTCCATTGAAGTCTACCAGGGAGAAAGTATGATTGTAGACAGCAATCATTTTCTGGGAGAATTTACGATACAGGACATTCCGGCAAAACGGGCAGGCATAGAAAAAATCCGTGTAGAATTTTCTTATAATTTAAATGGTATGCTGCATGTAACAGCCTCCATCCCAAGTACCGGTGCAGATGCTTCCATTGTAATTAATATGATGCAGGAAACAAAAACAAAAGAAGATGTCAGCCAGTGGAAACAATCTCCTTATGCAAAACAGTTCCGAACAGTAATCCGCCGTGCAGAACGTATGCTCAAAAGCCCAGGAACAAAGTCTTTCCCTACTTTTACGGAAGCTTTAGAGGATAACTTATACTTATTAAAAAAGGCGATTATGGAAGAAGATTTGGAAACTGCCAGAGAAGCTGAAGAAGAACTTTTGAATATCTTAGACGATTGAAAGGAATAAAATGAATACATATTATGAGATTTTAGGAACACAGCCTGACGCTTCCCAGCTTGAAATAAAAAAGGCCTATTTTAAAATGATACGGCAATATTCCCCTGAAACGAACCCGGAACAATTCCAGAAAATCCGGGAAGCCTATGAGCACCTGAAAAATGCAGAAAATGCACCTAAAGGCCCTGTTTTTCCTCCTTACAGTGAACCATTCGCCCAAAAAATGGCCGAGCAAATGGCGCAGGCTTCCAAAGAAGGCAACCTCAAGCTGTACCGTGATACCTGTGAACAGGCATGGAAGCTGTTTCCAAAGAATATACAGTTCCTGTACCATCTTGTCATTGCCCAAAGAGGCTGCGGCAATACTGGTAAAGCTGTAAAGAATGCAGAAAAACTGGTAGAAATGGAACCGGAAAATAAATGGTTCCACCGGGAACTGGCGATTTCTTATATGGAACGTGGTTTTACCCAAAAGGCTTATTTTGCCTGTGAAAAGGCATATGAACTTGGCTGCAGGGATATGGACTTTATCTTAATCTATGCCTCTGAATGTTATGATTATAGCGAATACAGCACTCTGCTGCAGATTCTGATGGAAATTATCCGGCAGGACAGAAAATGGAGCCGGGATGAGCTTCCAGAAGTCTTTGAAACCTATTTAATGCTTGTTAAAACATGCCATGAATACCAAACGGAGTATTTTCCAGAAATTATAGACAGCCTGGCCTCATTTTTAAAACAATACCGCCTTTATCTTTCAGAATACATTATGGAAATTTGTGTTATCTTTTCCTTTATCTTTGTAGATTACGTAGGTGATACAAAGGTGTTCCAAAACCTGGAAGAAACCCTCATCATAATGGAAAAATCAGCACATTCAGAGGAAGAAAAAGGGCTTGTCAGGCACTTCCTCCGGGAATATTATTATTCCCGCCTTTACAATGATGCCAGAATCAGCGATACGATGAAACGTGCATATGATGCATGGTATGGCATCGAAGGGCTCCATCCTGTTGTTTTGAAATTTGCCCTTTTAGATACAAAACTGTGTATGATTGAAGAACGGCAGGAGATTCTGGAGCAGGCAGAAATCATCCATGATGAATACCCTGATTTCTATGGGAAAATGAAGGATTTTCTTGAAAAACTGAAATCAGAAACAAATCTGGCCTACCTGAAAGAAAGTCTGCAAAAATCGTACCGGAAAATTGAACCAGACTGCAGCGGCGGTTTTTATTATAAAAAATATCCTGACGAAAAACCAAAGGAAAACTTAGTCTATGATGGAGTAGAGTTCGAACCATATGTGCGCAGCACAAAAAAAATCGGCAGGAATGACCCTTGCCCTTGCGGCTCTGGGAAAAAATATAAGCAATGCTGTATGAATAAGGCCTGATTTTAAATATTTATAGTTAACGCATAAAATACATGCGTTAACTATAATGGATGCGCACGGATACACATAGGAAGTTATGCTGCTTTGCAGCGTGTATCCGGCGCTGTAAACGAAGCAAAACGCAAGCGTTTTTTTCGTTTACTATATATATACAAAAAAGGGGAATGTTATATCATTCCCCTTCTTAATGATCCACAGTATCTGGAAATCCCCTAAGATAAACCAATGATTTTTCCTGTATCATCTACATCAATCCGCTCTGCAGCCGGATGAAGCGGCAGTCCCGGCATCGTCATAACCGTTCCTGTAATTGCTACCACAAAACCTGCTCCTGCTGATACATATACCTCACGGATTGTCACAGTAAAATCGGCCGGGCGCCCAAGTTTTTTCGGATCGTCGGAAAGCGAATACTGGTTCTTTGCCATACAGACTGGTGTATTACCATAACCAAGCTTTTCCAGACGTGCAATTTCCTGCCCTGCCGCAGGAGCATACACCACTTCTGCCGCCCCATAGATTTCTTTTGCAATCGTTTCTATTTTTTCTTTAATCGAAAGCTCCAAATCATAAAGCGGCTCAAAATGGCTTTCCTTCTGTTCTAACGTAGAAAGCACCTTATTTGCCAGTTCTATACCACCCTCTCCGCCTTTTTCCCATACTTCCGAAAGAGCGAATTCACAGCCACGGCTTTCACAAAATTCTTTTACAAAAGCAAGTTCTTCATCGCTGTCTGATACAAAACGGTTCAAGGTAACAACACAAGGAACTTTATATTTCGCAACATTTTCAATATGTTTTTCCAAATTTACAATTCCCTTTTTCAAGGCTTCCAGATTCTTTGTATTCAAATCTTCTTTTGCCACGCCGCCATTATATTTTAAGGCCCGGACCGTTGCAACTAAGACAATGGTATCTGGTTTTAAACCGGCAATCCGGCATTTAATATCTAAAAATTTTTCTGCTCCCAAATCTGCACCAAAACCAGCTTCGGTTATTACATAATCTGCAAGCTTTAATGCTGTTTTTGTGGCACGCACACTGTTGCAGCCATGCGCAATATTCGCAAAAGGCCCCCCATGGACAAATGCCGGCGTATTTTCTACTGTCTGGATTAAATTTGGCTTAATCGCATCTTTTAATAGAGCCGCCATAGCGCCTGTTGCATGAAGCTGCCCGGCTGTCACCGGCTGACCGTCAAAATCATATGCAACAATAATCCTCGAAAGACGTTCTTTTAAATCTTTGATATTTTCTGCCAGACAGAGAATCGCCATAATTTCAGAAGCAACCGAAATAATAAAGTGGTCTTCTCTTACCACGCCATCGGCTTCCCTTCCAAGCCCCACCACAATATTGCGCAAAACCCTGTCATTCATGTCAACACAGCGTTTCCATACAATATGATTGGTGTCAATCTTTAATGCGTTGCCCTGTTTTATATGATTGTCAAGCATTGCGGCAAGAAGGTTATTTGCAGAAGTAATCGCATGGAAATCCCCAGTAAAATGAAGATTCAAGTCCTCCATTGGAACGACCTGTGCATAGCCTCCGCCAGCAGCTCCACCTTTGATGCCAAAACATGGCCCAAGCGATGGTTCACGCAATGCAATTGCCGCCTTTTTCCCCAGCTTTCCCATTGCTTCGCCAAGACCGACTGTTGTCGTTGTCTTTCCCTCACCCGCCGGAGTTGGGTTAATCGCCGTCACCAACACTAACTTTCCATCCTGGTTATTCTTCACTTCTTCCCATAACTCATCTGAAAGCTTTGCTTTGTATTTTCCATAATATTCCAAATCCTTCTCATCAATTCCGATTTTTTCTGCCACCTCACCAATGGGAAGCAGCTCTGCCTCCTGCGCAATTTCAATATCTGTCTTCATAGTTTGCTCCTCCTTTTTGATTTTGTTGAGAACTGTTCATCGATAAATTATTGACCGTTCTTTATGATTTCAGAGCGTGTCTGTTATTATAACCTATCCTGTCAAAAATTACCAGATATCAAAATCCATTCAATATAATCCCTTACAATATTGTAGTTTGTATTTTGATAAAGCATACGGGTCCCTGCCATTTCTTCCAGTTCATTAAAAATAAGATTTCCCTGCCTGTCAATAATGAAATCCAGTCCTGCAAGCCCCAGTGTTTCCCCTTGAAACACCTGTAAAAACTGGCTGACATAAGCGTATTCCTGATTGGAAAGTTCATAACGTGCTGCAGAACCCCCCAGTGAAAAATTAGAGCGAAAATCCTTTTTCCCCTGTCTGGCAATTGCCTGATAAATCTTTCCTCCCAGTATATAGATTCTGACATCACGGCTGTCACTTGCTATTTTTTCCTGTAAAATACACTCTTTTCCCAAAAACAAATGAATTGTCCGACCGAACCGTTCCCACGCCTCTTTCTTTGCATACTCTGTTTTCCCATATGGAATGAAAAGCTCTGCCACCTCACTGCCGCCATGCCCATCTACACTTTTTAAAATACAGGAACCATTCTTTTCCCAAAAAGCATAGGCTTCCTCAAATACTTCATATTCTTGTGATTCTGCTGCCTCTGCCCACTGAAAAATCCTCTCTTTCGAAAGCAGGAAAGAATCTGGAGCCCATTTTTCCTTCTGTATACAAAGAGGCAGCGTTTTTTTCAGATATTGAAGCGTTTTCATCTTGTGGTTTCCGATTTCGGTAATCAAAGAACTGTGCAGTACCAATACCTTTTTTTCCTCATACCAGCGGCTGACTGTCACATCCCTCGTACGGTTCAGCACAAAATCCGGAAGTTCCCGATTACGATATTCATCATATGGGATATAGCAAAAAGAAACGCCATAAGCCTTCCCTTCCTCACAAAACAGCCTGATAAACGCCTGATTCCGAATTGCTTCTTCCTTTCGATAAATCAAATATCCCTTCACAAATCTCTCCCTGAAAAAATTTTCTCTTATAGACGCAAACCACCATGCCATTGCTCAATTATCTGGCATAAGGCGCCGCCTGATATACTTCATAATATACTCCGCAGTATTTATCCCGGTACAGGTATATATATTTTTAAAATGTGCATTCGAATTGACTTCACAGACAACATCTGCCTGTTCCTTAGAAAACAACAAATCCACTCCGGCAAAATCAAGCCCCAATGCCTGAACCGTCCGTACCGCCAGCGCACATTCCGCTGGCGATGGAACATACTGCTCCATTTGCCCTCCATTTGTGACATTTGCACGAAAATCATCCTCTGAAAAACGGTACATTGCCGCTGCCACCTGATTTCCAACGACCTGCAGCCTTACATCCCTGCCACAGCTTTCCTTTTGATACCACTGATACAAAAAAGGCTTTCCCGCTAAGCTTTTTGTTATCTCAACTGCTTCCTCTACGGTATGCGCAAGATACACCTGCTGTCCAAAAGACCCAAAACACTCCTTGATCACAACCGGAAGTCCCAGTGCAGCAAGAATCGGTTTTACAAATTCTGTATTCGTATAGCCGACATTTGAATATGTCATAGGAGCCGCAATCGTTGGCAGAACCGGAATTTCCTCTCCTTTGGCACAACTTTGGTTCCACTCCCACAGCCTGTAGTATGTCTCATATTTGTTATCACAAAGCGCAATTGCCTCCAGAGAATTAAAAACTGGTATATTCTGCTTTTTGCAGCATGCCTGCAAAAGCTTCCCCAGTGGGATATCCTTGTCCCAGTATATGACAAAATCATTTTCCCGCACAAGCTTTTCTACGTTCTGTTTCAACTTCCTTCCTGTATCTGTGTGATAGTTACAAACCGGAAAAAGTAAATCCGTATTACAGAAAAGGGACAAATCTATCGAATAAACTTTTGCTGCCCTTTTCAGCCACTCATAATGCTCTGTAAACTTCTCTGTCCTTAAAAAAGCGTTTGTCACTAATACACCATGATATCTTTTTTCCTGCACTAAAATTCCTCATTTCCGCAAACACATCATCTTTACAAATATAGACACTATACCTTATATGATTTCACCTGTCGCAACCGATTCCGCTTCCATCTCCCGAACCATGGCTTCCATTTCCTCCTCTGGAAGCACACCGGAAAGCATTTGCTCAAATTCTTCCATCTCCATTAACACTTTACGCGGCTTTGTTCCTTCTGCCGGTCCTACAACACCAGCTTTATTTAACTGATCTATAATCCGTCCGGCACGGTTAAATCCAATCGAGAACCGTCTCTGAAGCTGTCCGGCTGCTGCACGCCCTGATTCAATTACAAACCTTCCTGCCTCTTCAAAATATTCATCACGGTCTGACTGCGCTTTCTTTTCCTGTAGTTCTTCTTCCTTTGGCTCTTCCACAATCTCTGTCACTGCATGGTTGTACTCTGGTGTTTCATTATTGCTGTGCAGGAAATCCACCACATCGCTGACCTCTTTATCCGATACAAAAGCACCCTGTACACGCACTGGCTCTGAATAGCCGGAAGGGAAAAACAGCATATCTCCCTTTCCAAGCAATTTTTCTGCCCCGCCTTTATCCAAAATCGTCCTGGAATCAATTACAGAAGAGACGGAAAATGCAATACGGGAAGGAATATTTGCCTTAATGACACCAGTAATAACGTTTACCGATGGCCTCTGCGTCGCGAGCACCAGATGGATTCCTGCCGCTCTTGCAAGCTGCGCCAGACGGCAAACTGCATCTTCCACCTCTTTGGAAGCTACCATCATTAAATCTGCAAACTCGTCCACAATAACAACCAGATAAGGCATCCTTGCATATCCTGCCTCTTCTGCGTGGTCATAATCTTTTATTTTTTCATTATACCCGGCAATATTTCTGACACCAAGCTCCTTAAACTTATTATAGCGGTCCATCATTTCCCTTACTGCCCAGTTCAATGCTGCAGCAGCCTCCTTCGGATCTGTCACAACAGGACAGAACAAATGCGGAATCCCGTTGTAAACACTCAGTTCTACCACCTTTGGATCTATCATAATCAGTTTGACGTCTTTTGGATCTGCCTTATATAAAATACTCATAATCAGTGTATTGATGCAGACAGATTTACCGGAACCAGTCGCACCTGCAATCAGTAAATGCGGCATTTTAGCAATATCCGCCATAATCACCTTTCCGGCAATATCCTTTCCTACAGCAAAAGTCATTGCAGATTTAGAGTTATGAAACGTATCTCCTTCTAACAGCTCCCTAAAAAAGACAGGGCTTGGCACGGGATTTGGAATCTCAATGCCAACTGCCGCTTTCCCTGGAATCGGCGCCTCAATACGAATGCTTACCGCTGCAAGGCTCAACCTCAAGTCATCGGCAAGATTTGTGATTTTATTGACACGCACCCCTTGCTCTGGAAACAGCTCATACCGCGTAACAGCCGGGCCACAGGTAACAGCCCCCATATTTACATTGACATTAAAACTTTTTAAGGTCTCCTGTAGCTTTAATGCTGTCGCACGAAGTTCCTCATCACTGACACTCCCTTGTGCCGACTTCGGAAGGGATAAAAGCTGCACAGATGGAAATTCATATGGTTTCTCTTCTTCTACCGCAACCTTACTTTCATTTAATGCGTTAAAGGTATCGGAAGCAGACACATAATCATCTCCGCCAATTTTTCCACCAGATACACGAACAGAATTACCATGAGGCGTAACATCGGTTACCTCTTCCTTATGCACAAAAGAGGCCATCGGTTTTTGAGGTGGTTCTTCCGTCCGTTTCTCCACAAGCGGCTCTTCATAACTTAATATTGCCTCTTCTTCCACAGACCGTTCTGGCATAAAGACATCTTCTAAGTCCTCTGGCTGCACTGCCTCTTCTGCCTCCACAGGTGACGATGCTGATAGGCTCTCTGTCTCCATCGAATCAGAAGCGGGCGGTACCGGTTCTGGTATATTTTCTTCCTCAACAGCTATTGTTGATACAGGTTCTGTTCTTTCCTCTTCTAAACTTTCTGGTTCTGCCGCCTTCTGTTCTGAAATAACAGGCTCCTCCCCAACATCTGCTGGCTTTGGCTCAGATAACGCAGATTCTGTTGGGAAAAGGACAGTATTTGCCGCCTTTTTCTTTTTACGGAATTTCTCATCCAATTCATTTCGGTAAATCGGAATATCATTCCCTTTATTCTGTATCTCTTTTGTTACGGTTTCTTCCTTCCTAGCAGCTGCCACACCATTGTCTGCCTCTGCCAATGTTTCCTTTTCAGAAACAGCTAATTTTGCATCCACAGCAGACTTTTTCTCTGTATCAATAACCGGCTTTTTCTTTGTTTCTATATCTATAACAGGCTTTGGCGCTTCTGGCGGCAGCGATGGTTTTGGTCTGACTGTACTGTTTATTTTCCGCAAATCAAAAGACTGCACTTTTGGAACCTTTTTCATGTCTCTTGGCTGAAAGCGAGGGCTTCTTGCCTCATGCTTTGTATTAGTAAAAACCCGGTAAGAAGGTTCCTGATACTCCTCTTCCTGACTGATTTCCCCATACGCCTCTTCCATCTCCTGACGGTAAGCATTCCTTTTTCGGATTTCTCCCATCAGCTCCACGCCATAAAATATGTATACACAAAAAAACAGCAGGGCAAAAAGTATAATGGTTGCCCCAATTTTTCCAATTACCATAGAAAAAACAGTTCCAACTGCCCTTCCACACAATCCCCCATTAAATTTTCCCTTTGTTAACACATCGGTCAATGTCATATTCATACACTCAAAGTAACCTTTATGCATCACATGATTACTGGAATAGTATTCTGTTATAATCTGCTTCCCAAAAAGAAGGTCTGTCAGTCCAAGCAAAGACAGTATCATGCCGCCAAAACCTGACATTTTGCGCAGAACACGCCTGTCCCCTTTATTTACTGTATAAAACACATACCCAATCAGGCAGGATAATGGCAGAAACCAGGCAAACCAGCCAAATACCCCAAATAATAAGCCGCCTGTCACAACTCCTGTTGTTCCGGCAAGGCCAAAATAGCATAAATACAAAAAAACAGACACAATGAAAAGGACACAGATTGCCACTCCCGTTTTAAATGCCATATGGTCCTGATATTCATTTAACTCTTCTATGGACTTTCCTTTCTTTTCTGTTGACGCTTTTTTATCTGCCTTCCTGCCCCGTCCTGTACTTTTAGCTGTCGTTTTTTTTGCGGACGTGCGGGACTTTCCCACCTGCTTTGTCTGTTCCTCTTCCACCTTTCTTGCCGTTGATTTATTTGACACTGCCATTTCCCATAATCTCCTTAGATAAAATTATAACCAATTGCTACAGCTCCAACAATAACACAGTAAATCGAAAAATATTTATACTTCTTTCCCCGAACCAGGCTCATCATAAAGCAGATGGAAAGATAGCCTACTACAGCAGCAACTATAGTGGCAATGATACACGCTTTTATATCCTGGTTGGATAACTTAAGTGACTGAAAATCCTTTAACTCCAGCACCACCGCTCCAAGCACCGCCGGAATTGACATAATAAAAGAATATTTTACTGCAAATCTCTTTTCAAAACCACACAGAATACATGCTGTAATTGTCGTGCCAGAACGCGAAATCCCCGGCATTGTAGCAAGCCCCTGCGCAATCCCTATATTGCAGGCATTCAGATATGTTGTTTCTTTCGGACGCTTTATGCCCTCATCGGCAAAATCAGCAATCAAAAGAAACATTGCTGTTATCAAAAGGCAAATTCCCGGAACTAAAATAATTCCATTTGCCATTTCAATAAAATCTGACAGCAAAATCCCAATCGCTCCAGTCGGAACAGTAGAAACCAAAATCAGCACAACCAGCTTCCGATAGGAACTTCTAATTACCTTCCGAAAATGGCACTTTTTTCGGAAACATTTCCGAAAAAGCACCCCAATATTATAAAAAATATCGCCTACAATATGTAATCCCTCTACAATCAGCCGCTTAATATCCCTCCAAAACGCAATAAAAATTGCTAACAGAGTTCCCAAATGGAGCATGACATCAAAAAACACGCCCCCATTTTCCAAGTCAACCCCTAATACCTCTTTTATAATTACCAGATGGCCGGAACTGCTAATTGGAAGAAACTCCGCCGCTCCCTGTATAACTCCAAGTATAACCGCTTTCCAGATTGGCATAAATAACACCCCTTTAATTTTTTAGGAGCCGCCCAATTACAGGCGAGCCCCCGCACAGTAAACCTATTATAGCTTTATTTGGCAAGAAATGCAAATCATCAAACCGATAAATTCGCAATATTTTTATGAAGAATCTCCAATGCTTCCCGTATTCCCCCTACCTGCTGGTATAAGCCTGCATTTACCGCCTCTCCGCCTACAAATATAGTTCCTAAGTCCCGGCTTAAAATTCCTGGCGCCACCATCCATTCCTGAAGTTTCTCTTTTGACACCGCAGAATGTTTTTCAATAAACTGTGTAATTCGCTCCTGAATCAGATGAAAATACTCGTATGTCTGTGGCGCTCCAAGAACCGGCCCATTCATACGCACTGGATGGATAATGACTGTCGCACTTGGAGCAATCACCGTATAGTCCGCCGCAACAGAAAGCGGTACGCCAATCGAATGGCTGTCTCCGATTACCAGCGCAACCGTAGGTTTGCTCAAGGAAGCTATAAATTCCGCAAGCGCCAGTCCACACGATACATCGCCGCCCACAGTATTAATCAGGAAAAGTACCCCGTCGATTTCCTCTGCTTCCTCAATTTTTGTCAAAATCGGCAAAAGATGCTCGTATTTTGTCGTCTTTACCCGCTCCTGTGCCGCTTCATGGCCTTCAATTTCCCCAATAATCGAAATCATCCAAATACTATGTCCTTCTTCTTTGCTTTTTAAAATAGTAATCCCATATTCCTTAACGTCTTCTTCTACCATTGCCGCTCTCCTTCCTTTGCACCAAAAAACTGCCATATAAATATTATTTTATACAGCAGTTTTTATTTTATACATAAAATTTATTACAGGCACTTAAAACATGCCATGAAGCCGTTTGGCAAGAATTCCTCCCACAAATCCAATACAGATTCCGGCAACCGAACCAGCAGCCAGAAGGAAAGGCAGATAATACATTATCATCCCTGTCTGAAGCACGAACATAGCGACAAGAATCTGACCGATATTGTGGGAAACCCCTCCAGCAACACTTACGCCATAAATGGAAAATCGGTTACTCTTTTTTAGCAGAAGCATAACCAGAAAACTAAGCATTCCTCCGGCAAGGCCATACATCATCATTGACAGGCTTCCAAAGGTAAAACCACTTAAGACAATACGGACAATTGCAATCCCAAATGCCTCTTTTACTGTACCTTCGTATAGACAAAGAAGTACTACAATATTAGACAAACCCAGCTTGATTCCTGGTATGCCAAAAGAAATCGGAAGCAGCGATTCCACATACCCCAGCACAAAGGCAACCGCTACAAACATACCAATCTGCGCTGTTTTTTTCGTATTCATTTTTATACCTGGCCTTTCTTAGGAACTGTAAATATAGTAAACGAAAAAAACGCTTGCGTTTTGCTTCGTTTACAGCGCCGGATACACGCTGCAAAGCAGCATAACTTCCTATGTGTATCCGTGCGCATCCATTATAGTTAACGCATGTATTTTATGCGTTTACTATAATTAAATGGAACAAACACTGACAGGTAGTTTGAACGGCGCTTTCAAACGTTCTTCTCTTCTGCAGGTTCCTGATTTTGGGACCGCTCCTTAAATATGTAATTCGAACACATATAATCTGAAATGTAGAACAGAAAATGTTTATCATCCATTGTATGATAAAACACAATTCTCATTTTCATCATCTCGTATACCATCATTTGCTCATCTATAATCACTGGTTCTCCATAGGCATCTTCCAGCTTTTCTAAAATTGCTCTTGTCCCTGATGGCTCCATAAGATAAACACCCATATTCACAAATCCCTTGAAGAAATAGTAATAAATGCGATTTACCCCATTTCCTTTGCTATTCTGTCCAAAAATAAGGCTCTTGGAATTTTTTTCATAAGACAAAATCATTGGCTTTTCCTCTAAAAACACAGCATTATCAAAAGTCTCGCCCCAATCATACTGCATAAAACCATTTTTTCGTAAAAAATCAACCTCTAACGCCATATTGCTTGGAATCGGATAATCAATCGAAAGATACTGTTTATATTTATCATAAAAGTCCTGTACAATCAATACTGCCTTATCAGTATTTGGATCTTTCTTTTTTTGCGCACTCTTCTCATCCACTGGAGGAATCCAGCCAGGAGACGCCATATGTTTAATAAACACATTGGCAATTTCCGTATCAAATTCGGTTCCCCTCCCTTTATAAATAATACTTAATGCACGGTCTGTCTCCCAGGCATCCTTATACTGGCGTTTGCTTGTCAACGCATCAAAGACATCCGCAATTTTAATAATCTTTGCAAATAGATGTAATTCATCTCCCTTTAAACCATCTGGATACCCTTTTCCGTCAAGCCGCTCATGGTGATGGCGCACACCATCAATAATTTCCTCACTGATTCCTACTTCAGAAAGCATTTCTGCCCCACGAATGGTATGATACTTCATCTGCTCAAAATCATTTTTTGTATAAACACTCTGTTTATTTAACACATAATCGGACACCCCAATCTTTCCAATATCATGCAAAAGTGCTGTAAATTCCAAATCAAACTGCTCATTCTTACTTAAATCCAGCCAGATTCCAATATCCTTTGAAATACTTGCAACACGCTGCGAATGACCCGCCGTTACCGGGTCTTTTGCATCAATTACTGATATAATCAAAGAAAGCATGGAAAAATACATTCTCTGATGCTCTCCTCTTTCATGCTGTGCCTTGAAATAGATATACATCGAAAACAGCATCATGGAAATATAAGAAGCATTCTGTGGTTTTAACTTCTTTTTTAACCCAATTACTGTATATGTCGTAAGCTCAGACTCCACATCAAATACCGGAAGCGGCACAAAAGCAAGATATTTCTGGCCTGAAAACAGATTGGAACGAACCTGCATAATCGATGTAGTTCCCATATTTTCATTGTTTCCCCAAAATTCTGTTTCCACAAAACGTTTGTTTCCATTGTTTTCAGAAGCAAGTTCCTTTAGCAGAAAAGACTCCTTATCCATTACTGGCAAAAGCAGTGCAGCCGAAATATCTTCCTCAATTTCATTACGGTTTTTCATAAGATATTCTGAATAGGAAACAGAATGTTCAATACTTACAATAGTATTCGCAAAACGAATCACAGCATCAATCGGAAGATTCTTTTCGTCTGCCCTGTGCAGGAAAGGTTTCAGGCACAAAAGTATGGCAAACATAATGGTAACTGTCATCCAGAAATCGAAAAGCGGCAAATATAGTGTTTCATGCTGTAAAAAGAGCAGATTGGCAAAAAACATCACAAGCATTTCACACAAATAGATTATCCCGGATATCCAGCTTCGCAAAAAGATAACAGCAAGCCCAAGCGCAGTCACACCCAAAATAACAAGAAAAATCCTTACCCTGATATTCAGAAAGGGAATCGATTTTTCATTCTGGATCGTTCCTAAAACATCTATATAGTAATCTGCCAGATCCCGTGTCGCACTTCCCCCCTCCACATAATCCGACAAATGGTTCTTGCTCTGGATAAAAATAATGCTGTCCTTATACTGTTCTGGATGATTATTCCGCACTGCCTCCTCATATACATCATCCAATACAGAATAAGACACATTATATTTTGAAGTAGTATGAATACGTACTGAGCTGTCTTCCATTGCATACAAAGTACTCTTTTTGCCGGACGCATCTGTTATTTCATATTTCTGCCCCAACTCGTTATACTCTACCGAGCCACCGTTCATCGTCATCATATAATATGGAAGATAATTTCTGTCATACTTTCCTTTTCCGAGTACCTCAAAACAGCTTTCTTTCCCATAATAATTATCCAGATACTTAACCTGTCCACATTTATCTTCTTCATAATAGTAACTGATATTACGATTACACCACTTTACAACTTTTTTGAAAAAAGAATAACGCACAGGATACTTTAGTGTA
>CANSYK010000070.1 GCA_947651225.1 uncultured bacterium
AATTAGCATCCCCTTTAATTGTCTGCTGTCCGGATAAATACTGCCCGGCTGCTATCGTTTTATTTGCCGTTCCCGGCGTGATGGTCTGTGCCCCAAGGCTCTTGATGCCACCGTTAACCTTAACCCCTTTAACATATGCTGAATATCCAGATAAAACTTGTGCCGCTGTGGCATTGGCATCTGCGCTCCCGGAACTAAGCGTAACTATCTTCCTTATATTGGATGCCAGTGCATCAAATGCCGCATCTGCAGCCGTTGCAATCCCTTTTGCTGCAATGGCATCGGCTACTTTTTTCTTGCCGTCACTGACTGATTTCTTTGCTTCATTCAACCCTGCTTTTATTGCTTCCAGGCCATATTCCGGGTTATTTGATACCCCCCCCCAATTCTAAAAATTTAGTTATGCCGTCAAGCTTTGCTGCATTGTTTTCTACTGTGCTTTTGATTCCATCCGCTGTCGGCTTATCTGCCACTTTGATTGTCCTTACTGCCATCTTCCTCTCCTTTCCTGCTTAACTTTTTATATTATAAGTAAAAAGCATTTTGTTTTTTTAATGCATTTGTAATTGCTGGGCATCCCCGTTGGTGTAATGTTATCTACTGTGTAAGCATTTGTTAAGGATGGCGTCGTCAAAACTTTATTGCTGCCATTCCATTTGGGGCAAAGTTCAGCGCATGATACAAGCAAATTATTGTAAAAACTGCCTAATACGGAACTGTTATGGGCTATATGTGTGAACTGGGAAGAATTTGCTAATACTGATAAATAATATCCATAATTTTTACTGTCTCCCTTAAAGTTAAAATTATCATCAGAAGATGATGATAAAACAGTGTTCAGATATCCTACAGTTACCACCAATGCCAAATACGGCTTGTAATCTAACTGGATGCTTTTTGCAGATACCGAAACACCCGTACCATTAAGGGCAGAAGGCAACTCTATTAAAGTACCTAATGATGCCAGGCCTTCAAACGTCCCGGCCACCCCAAAAATAGATTTGCCTTTGACAATATTGGCCGCAGTTAAGTTAGCGTCCCCAGCTATGGTCTGCCTCCCTGACAGGTACCGCCCTGCTTCCACATACTTTGCTGACGTCCCAGGCGTAATTGTCTGTGCCCCCTGTGAGGGGATAGTACCACTTACTTTGCTGCCCTTAACATATGCCGTATAGCCATTTAAAATCTGTCCTGCGCCAGCATTGGCGTCCTGTGTGCCCTGCATCAGTGTCACTATTTTGTCAATATTCTGGACAAGCGCTACAAAGCCTGCATCTGTAGCCGTTGGTATCCCTTTCCCGGTAATGGCACTGGCTACATCCCTCTTGCCATTACCGACATAATTTTTTAACTCGTCCAGGCTTTGCTTTAATGCTGCCAGGCCAAGGTTTGGATCAGACAGCATGCCGCCGGATTCCAGTTCTTGTACGATGCCGTCAAGCTTTTCAGCGTTGCTTTCCACTGTGGATTTAATTTCATCTGCTGTTGGCTTGTCAGCTACTTTGATTGTCTGCTTCATTCCCTGTTTCCTCCTCTCCTTCCTCTGTCCCGTCATCGTAAATTATGTTTAAGATTCCGTCATCGTCTACAAAGAGTGTTAACCCTTCCCCTTGTACGTAAGTATTTTTCATGTTTATTACAGTTTGGTTAATAGAAGATAATTCCGTTTCTAACGTTTCAACTTTCTTCTGCATATCCTGTACCTGTGCCAGGCTTGGCACTGCCGCCGGGTTCACTTCCATTGAAACCTGGCTTGCATTATCTACTTTCACATGCAGTTTAAATGTTGCACCGGACATAATACGGCTGCCATCCTTGTATGGCGCAAGATATTTTGGAAATTCATCCGTTGCTACTGCATACAGGATTTCCGTCCCTTCCGCATCTGCAGCATACAGTCCGACTGCCCTGATATAATACCCTTCTGCAAGCTCCCCTGCATCAATCGAGCCGTAAACTGTGACAACCGCATCTTCCCTTTCCACACGGGAAATAAGTGTTTCCTGCTTTACCGCCAGTTCTTCCAGCTTTTTCAAATCACAATCCGAATAATCAAAGTCAGATGTTGCAATTTTCGTAAACACAACCGTAGTAGTCCCGGCCAGAAGCTTTGCCGCAAGCCCATTCCCCTTATCTGTTATCACCAATCTTTCTGCCAATCTGCCACCTCCTATGAGATTTCGTAATTCCATGTTACCGAACTTATGGCTGCCTGCTTTACTGTCCCCTCTGTCTGGGTTTCCACTGTGTTTGAAGCCTCTATGACAAGGTTGGCAGGAAGGATTTTTTCCAGAAGGCGTTCCAGTTCTTCAATCTGCCCCGGCAGCCCTAAATGTGCTGTGACGTATACCTCATAGCCGGATTCAAAATTGTTGCCTGCCTCATAATTTCCATCACATAGCAAATCCAGCTTTTTTAAAAATGTCTGCCATGTATAAGGGATGGTGTCATTCCAGCGTATCAATATTCTGGACTTTCTGGACTCCTGTGTGTCTTTTGCATCTGGTAAAATGTTTAACATGGATTCATATTTCTTTATCCCATATATGTCACAGTCCATAATAAAGGCATTGTTTAGGGCCCTTTGGATGCATTTATCCAGCAGATCCATTTCCTTGTCCCCGGCTTCCATAAGCTCTTTTATTTCTGCAAATTTCCGCATGAATGAGGACTGGTATTCTATTAGTTTTTTCCTTTCTATTGCATCATCCAACTATATCACCCCTTATCGGCACATACTCCTCCCCCAGCACAAGGTTCTCCTCTTTTCCGTTAAGCCTTGTACCGGAAATATCCTCTATCCCTTCTATCCCCAAAAGCCTGGATTCTATCTGGCTGATTCTGATTATGGTGCTTCCATTTTCTTCCCATTCCTGCCTTAACTGGAAAAAATATGTATCTACTGTTTCCCCAATGGAGGCTTTCAGGTTGTCAAACGAAAAACCTTCCGCATAGGCAATTTCGCCAAGGCTGATATCCACCTCTGCACCTTTTACGCCTGTTACCAATACAACATGCCCAATTGGTGCAATCCCTTCCCCGTCCCCTGCCATCCCAGCCGGATCAAGCAGTTCCTGCACCATACCGACCAGCGTATCGGAAGGCGGTTTATATTCTGCGGATATAATCACAATTTTGACTGTGCCGCCAACCGTCAGCAGCTTTTCTTTTGCCGCATTGTAAACAGCTGATAGCCATTGGTAAACATCTGTGCCAAGCGTCTGTGCCGACTGCCCTTCAAGCCATGTGGAAACAGCCTCATTTGGCATCATCCCTGACGGGCTGTATCCCCTTTCCCACGCCCTTGTTACCCGGCAGCCCCCGACACCGCCAATGCCATTGACCTCTTCCCTGTAATCTGCTTTATTGCCGCCAAAGGCTTCGCTGCTTAAAGATGCAAAATACCGTTCCCGGAAAGCTTCCACATCCTCTTCCTCTTCTCCTGGTATCAAAATTTCTTCCAAAACAGCAGACTGCATATCATTTAATTCATTTGCCGTTTCCAGCGGCAAAAGCGAACCAAGCTGCTGGTTTCCGGCTGTCCCGGCTGTTTCACATTCCAGCCTGTATTCCCCTGCTTCTGCGTTGGTTATGGATGTAACTGTATAATTTAAGTCATTCAGGTTGAACCTGTCCCCTACAGCCACTGGCACATCCGCAGGATAAACCCTCATCCTC
The DNA here is from genome assembly GCA_947651225.1 of uncultured bacterium. Taxonomy (GTDB): domain Bacteria; phylum Bacillota; class Clostridia; order Lachnospirales; family Lachnospiraceae; genus Butyribacter. Next base: position 3,679 of record CANSYK010000070.1, read on the forward strand.
CCGACGGCATATGTTTCTTCCTTGGGATAAATCCCCCGCTCCGCTGCCCTCTTTATTAAGTAATAATAGGAAGCCGATTCTGCAAAGGCTTCCCCTGCCACCATATCAAGGGCAATATAAAAATCTGCCAGCTCAAGTGCGACTGGTGCAACTGCATCATGGATAACGGAACCTTCCCTTTTGTCAAAATTATCACTCACATTGGAAAGCATCCGTTCCATTATCGTATCAAAGTCATATTCTTCAAACATTTAAATATCTATCTCCGTTTCCTCTTCGATTTCTTCCCCCTGCACCGTTGTGACCGTGAAAGAACAGTGGATGGTACGCTTCCCGGTACGCTCCACCTCAAACCCGCCAACAGATGCAATCCTGTCATCTGCAAGCAGCGCATCCTCAATCCGCAGTTTTATTTCACTCATAACATATGCCATGGACATGCCAAATAAATCCTGCAGCTCAATCCCGTAATCCCAGGAATAAATTTCATTCTCATACCGCTCAGTATTTAGGATTTTCATGACTGCCTGCCGGACAGCCTCTGTATCATCTACCCTCCCAACAAATATGCTGTCCTTTGTTTCATCCGGATTTACCTTCATTGCATATGTCAGGGAAGGCTCTGTTTCCAGAATAAAATCCAGTTCCCCTCCATCATCCTGTCCATCATCATAATTTTCATTCTTTGGAATCATCTGCCACCATCCTGTCTATCACTGCATATTCCTGCCCGCCGCTTTTCCTTAACAGCAAAACCTTTTCCCCCTGCTTTAATGCGTTATGTATTGTGATTTCCTGTTTATCAATCCAAGTGACAGACGGCTCTGTATGGGCTGTATGGTATACCTCTTTTGCCTCCATGGTCACTTCTGCCCTATAATCTGTCACACTCCTTGCAAGCACGAGGAATTCCTCGCTGATTACCATGCTCTGTGATATTTTAATTTCTAAGGGGTTTACGCCAACTACCGTGCCAATATAATAATCACATGGCCTGGAAGCCTTTACTGCTTCCAATGCAGCACGTTTAATTGACTGGATTATGTTAGAATCACCCACTTACAAAATCACCTCCTGAAAGCACCAAATCCATGGAATGCCTGCGGTTGTTAAAAGTATGTGTTACCTTTTCCACCATCATATAGTTTGCAACCTTTATATCCTGCAGATCCAAAATAACCGGCACAAGGGAACCAGCACGGACATTTTTATTCCCGATAACGCCGGAAACAGTCAGCATCCTGCGCTTGCGGTTATATAACTTTAACAGCGCATTTGCTTTTAATTTACCAATATCAGGGGTTTCAATCTTTTCTGTATACTGTAAAACCCCCCATTTGTTAATGTTTTTGGAATGTTTGGCCATATACAGGTCATAGGATCTTTTCTCTTTATTTTTATAAATCAGTTTAACCTGGTTATAAACCTCGCTGTCAACCGTTGTTTTATAGGTAAAGTCCTCCCCTGTTTCTTCATCAACCAGGCTTGCGTTTACCTTCATGGAAGAAACATCTGACAGCCTGATTTTCCCTGCCTTGTCATACAGGACATAAACCTTCCCTTTCACCATCAACGTTTCATCAAGCGCATTCTGGATTATGTCAAAAAGGGTGGCATCATCCTCGATCTTTGACATCTTATAGCCTGTATCTGCAAGCTTCCCACAGGAAAGCAGGAACTTATCTGCGACCATTTTTACCACCTGGTCCGCCGTTTTCTTTTTGTAAATCATGGTATCCTTATTTTTCAGGTACCGGAGCTGGTCATAAACCGTATAAGACATCATCCCATCTTTTGACATCTGCCTTGTAAAAACAAAACCGGAAAAAATATTAGCCCCATCAACAGCCACAGTTACGTTGTTTCCCTCTGTCAGCTTAAATTTTTTCTCATACATGGCATTAAATGTCAGCTTCCCCGGTGTCCCTTTCCTTTCCCAGACAATCTTTAGCCCGTCTTCTGCCGGGATTTCAAAAATCTTTTTCCCATTCCCCGCCATTATGACAACTTCACCGCCTGGAAGTTTCCCTGTTTCTGAAACACTGCCTTTCATGCTTTCCTCTGCAGGCTTCTTCTTTTCCAGAATCTTTTTTAAATATTTCAGTTCTGTTTCAGAACTCTTTTTTGAGCTTTTTTTCGTACCAGAAGATGTATCTGACGTGCTGTTGAGTGATTCATATTTTGGCACACCATACCCTGTAATCCTTGCAGCGCCCAAAGGATAGCTTCTGCGGGCTACTTTATCTGACGTATTCCCCTCTACAGTATGTACGGTGTTGCCGGAACATCTTTCCACAATCCCCACATGGCTTGCGCCTGCGGATTTAAAATAAATAATATCCCCACGCTTTGGCGTATATTTCCCTTTATACTTAAACATCCCCTTGTTTTTAAACCATGCCATCCCTGTGCTTGTCGAGGCAGTTTTAGGGACAACAGATGCTGGAACCCCTGCCTGGTTAGCACACCATGATACAAACATATGGCACCATGGCGCACCATTCATGCCATACCACGCACCGTATTTCGTCCTGTTGCTCCCCTGTTCCCTGTAGCCAATTTCCCCAACCGCTACATCCACAATATCTTTTGCCATAATGCACCGCCTTGTTTAACCACCAGTAAGCTGCTTTTCCTCATACATTGAAAAGGTTCTTATTACCGGAAGCTTTAATTTTGTCCCTGGATAGATCCAATGCCCATTGGAAGAGGATTTCCTGCCACGTTTTTTCGCTTCTGCTTCAATAGCCTTTTTATTCAGCAGGTAAATACTTTTCCAAAGAGAAGCATCATCTAACTGCTTCTTTGCAATCTTCATCAGCGTATCGCCCTTTTTTACTGTATATGCCTTGGCTGGTTCTTTACTTTTTCTTGTCTTTTTCTTCTTGGCCGCTGTTTTCTTTTTCGTAGAATTTTTGCTTTTCTTTTTGGGGACCAGTTTTTTTGCACCCCAATAACGGTACTCTTTCATGGACAGCTTTACCGCCACATCCATGCCATACCGTTCTGCATCCTCAATGATTTCATAATCTTCTATCGTCACATCATAATCCGTGTCCCACAGAATTTTCCTGTCATCTGGTGTTGACCTGACCATCTTAAACTGGACAGGCTTCTTTTTCATCTTCCATGCCTCAAGCTTCCCCAGGTAATATGTTGCACCCAGGAACTCGTTACGCCTGTAATTTGCAAACGGGTATTTCTGGAAAGAAGGCAATAAAAGTTCATCAATGGTAATGTCTGTAAGCCCCGGTGTTTTTACAAGGTTGACCTCACCCTCATTAATCAGGGTGAGTGTCTTGTTTTGGTTATTGATTTTAAGTGTCATCTTGCCAGGCGTAACCGGGAAACGGACTTTATTGATATACATATAATACGTCTTAATGCACCCCCTCTGCTGCTGCGTCCATCTGTTCCTCTATTGTGGTACGCATATATTCCACTACGCCGTCTAAATCCATGTCGCTGTTTACTGTATTATGGTTTGTCTGGTTCACGGTAATCTGCGCTGTCGTAAACCGGTTAATGTAATCATGCTCTGCCATGTCGCGGATGTATTTTAAATCTTCACTCGTGATTGACAAGGCATCTGCTGCCCTCTTTGCATTTTTAGCCGTTTCTGCCGTATTATTTGCCGTGTCGGCCAAGGGAGTATTGGGAAGCTCTGGGTATTTTGGCTCTTTTTCGGCTTTGCTGTCATCCCCCTTTTTAAATTTGGACGTAAGATATTTCTTTACTTTTCCGGTTACACCGTCACCAAATTTTGCCCCGTCTTTATATGCTTTGTCTGCCCAGCCTTCCTGCCATGTATCAAATGTATTCATCCCTTTATTAAAGGCAGCGCCAACAGATTCATAATCTTTTTTATTCCCTGCCGCCTCCTGTGCTTTTAAAGCATATTGTTCTGCCTGGTCTGTAACCCCAGAATAATCAAATTCGATAAAAGGCAGTTTATTCAGTTCCTTACAGATTCCAGCAATCACTGTCAGGACCGTAGCCAGCAGCGTATACCAGAATGTCTGTATGGAGGTAATTGAATTGTGGAATGCGGCATTCATATTATTACATAATGCGCCAATTGCGCTCCATACCCCAAGTGCAAAATTGGCAACCGTCAACCCAAGGTTCTTTATAAACTGGTTTGCCACATTTACTGCGCCGCAGATTGCCCCAAAAGCAGTTTTTGCGGTATGCCCTGTGCCGGAAAAATGGTTTGCCAGCGCAATGACTACGCCAATTAAGGCTATAATTGCTATAATAACCCATGTAATAGGGCATGCCAAAAGGGCGGCGTTAAAACCAACTTGTGCCCCGGTAGCCGTAGTAGTTGCAGCCGCCTCTGCAAAAGTAGCCCCAGTGTGAAATGCTGCTCTCGCTGTGCTAACAGCAGACAAGAAATTAGATATGCCCTGTATGGTGTTATATGCCAGCAATACCCCATTATAAACCAAGTAAGCCGCTGCCACCGCCCCAATAACTGGTGCAATTGTCCCCCAGTTGTCTGTTATGAAGCTTCCTGCGCTCCCAATGGCACTGCCAGCACCGACCGCAATATCAACAATCCACCCCATAGAGTTTCCAACATTATCCAGGATATTTTCCACTGTCTGCCCAAACATGGATACCATTTCCATTGTAGTAGGCAGGCCACGTGACGACAGTTCATTATCAAGGTTTGTAATGACATTTGTCCATCCTCTGGTAATGGCCGCGCCCATATTAGCAAAAGTCGTTGCCCATGTGCTCCCGGCATCTTTTGCAGCCCCTGCAGAAACGCCTGCATCCATTGCCCTGCTGACCGTATCAATAAACTGTGCCGCACTGATTACGCCGTCTGACAGGTCATCCTTTACTTTGCTTACATTTTCCCCGGTGGCTTTTGCATAGATTTCCGCAGCGCCGATTCCGGCGTCAAAAAGCCTGTCTAACTGGTCTGCTTCTACTTTCCCTTTGGAATACATTTTTCCAATGGCGTCCACAACACTCTCTAACTGCTCGTTTGTGCCTTCCCCGTAAAAGCTGACCGCATCTGCCCAAATCCTGACCTGTTCCGTGGCTGCCCCAAGGCCCATGCCCCGTGTCAGGAAACCCTGTGTCGCCTTGCTTGCCACATCCAGCCCATAGGCAGTTCCAGTTGTAGTGTCTTTTAACTTTGCAAGTGCTGCATTTGCCATATCGGAATCGCCAGTCATAATAGAAACCGTTTTTTGGAAGCGGTTCATGGTATCAATCCTGCCAAATGCCCCGCTTAAATCGGTAATGCCAATGCGGCCTAATGTATTTTTCACCAGCCCTATGGCATTGTTTGCCACGATAATGGCTTTTTCCCATCCTTTAAACCCCGTTTCGACCTGCCTTACTGGTGAACGGCACCGTTCCACTTCCTGATTGAAATTCCCCTGTTCTGTGATATTGTCCCGGATATACCTTTCTGTATTGCCGATTGTCTGCGACAGCCTCATATAGGAAGAATTTATTGCTGAAACATCCATGCCCTCCATGGCATGGCTTAAATTTTCCTGTTCTGCCACCGCACTGCTTAACTGTGAACGTAACCTTTCCAATTCGCTGTTTGCACGGCCAGCATCAATGTCTACCGGGTTATTTTCCAACTGCTGGATTGCAAGGGCAATGCCATGGATGCGGTCCCTTATGCCTGTAATATCCTGTACGGCATTCGCTGGCAGGATATCAAGGCCGGATGCCGCAATGTCAATCCTCGCCTGCTGGTCGTTTAAGCGTTCCAGCATTTCACCAGTCTGTTGGATTTCCTGCTGGAAACGCCCCATCCCTGTGCCTGTAAAGACTGGCATATTATCAGACCTCCACTGGATATCCTGCTGTACAGGATCTGGCTGCCTTTCGGCAGGTACGGCTCCCATGTTTTCCAATTCCTGGTTAAACGCTGTTGCTGCTGCCGCCGCTTGGTTTAAATAATCCCGTGCCCCCTGGATGGAAGATGTGTCAACATCAGCCTCTACCGCCCGTGACATGTCCTCCATGGCGCTGACGGCAAGGTTTACAGAACTGACCAGGCTTAGCATCGGCTGTGTGAACCTGTCCTGCAGCTGAATCCCTGTCATGATGCCGCCCATAAAGCTCACCTCCGTTTCCTGCGTGCTTCCCTCTCGGCTTTTTCCTTCTCTTCTTTTTCTTTCTTTACACGGATTTCAACGGATGCAATGATGAAAGCTTTTTCCTCCTCTTCCATATCCAGCCATTCCGAAGGCCGGATATGGAGCTTATGGAGGGCATAATAGGCAATGTTTGCCATTGCATCCTCTCCGTTAATTAGTTTTTTGCCTCTTCCACCTTATCATTAAGTGTTTTTGAAAATCCCTGGAACTCGTTCACCCAATCTGCCAGTTCTGAATATTCCCCTGGATTATCCACAAGCGCATACAGTAAATCAACCGGATCTTTTACACCATAGGAATCCTGCAGTTCCTTATTGAGTAAATCAGGGCAAACAACCGATTCGGCAACCATCATTGCTACATATTTTGAGCTGTTCAGCTTTGACCGGTATAAGCCCGGCTTGCCCGTGACCTGGACATCATACATGCAGCTTTCCCGTAATTTCTCATTTTCCTTTGAAGTAAGCTGTCTGAATTCAAACTCTAACGGCTTGCCCTTTTCATCCGTCAGGGATTTTGTTGGTGCATACTTTTTATTTTCCTTTTTTACCTTGTTCTGTTTCATAAATCTGTTAAAATCTGGCATAATATATTCTTCCTTTCTGTTTTTTAATCTGCAAGTGCAAACCCTGCAAGCTCTGCAAATTCTTTTGGCATAGAGAAATCTTCAAACGTGAAATCCATTTCTTCATCCAGGTATTCTCCATCTGCATCAAACTTTGCCAGGACCCCTCCGTCAATATTGCAGTCAGTAAGGATAATTTCCTGCCTCCCCGCTGCACTGCCTTTGTCGTCATTGACAATCTGCATCTCAAAATAGGTGTCTTCCCCGGTATTCTTGTAATGCAGCATCATCTTGCGGAATATGGAAACGTTATAGTGGAATGTGGCAGAGCCTGTCCCTTTCCATCCGGTTGCTTTGTTCCCTTTCCCTGGCTTCCCAAGGATTGGCACCTCTGTTTTCTGTTTCTCAAACTTTGCTTCTACATTGATGGCCTGCATAAAATTGTACCGCCTGTCCCCTATCGTGACATAGCACTCTGCCAGGGACGCAGACAATGTATCCTTGGCAAGCATGACTGTATTGCTTCCGTCCATATGTATCCCCTTTCTTTATGCGATTGTCGTTGTCATATAAAGCTTTGACATGGCATTGACAACCGTAATGACATTTTCCACAACGACAGCCTTTTTACTGTCGCCCGGCGAAACAACCACATCCGTATCGTTAAAGTCCTCAATGGCATGGATACGTCCCAGCTCTTTTCGGATTTTAACTAAATCAGACCAGAGTGCTGTGCGCCCTGCCGCATCATTCGGGACTTTCCCCAGATATTTTGTATTGAATATGACCGCATCGTCATTCCCTAACTGGTCAATCACACGGATTGTCTGGTTATCCTTAAATACCTCCCCAGAATCATCCGTTGCCGTCACCATTGTATTGATATCATCCAGTACCCGGATATCTGAATTTACTTTATGGAATACAAATTCCCCTGATTTAATGGCTGCAACCAGCTCTGACTGTGTAAAATCAGCTTCCAGGGTGTATTCCCCATTGTAAACCTTGTTCTGGCAGGAGGCATTGACTGCACAGCCGCCCTCTGCCCCTGTTGCCCAAAAAACTGCTGCCGCCTCTTCTGGATAAACCATTTTCCCATCCGTGTCTTTGTACGCCCCATCCATGCACTTATTCTTTATGCTGATTACCCCCATATAATCGGCTTCCCTGTAGCCATAAAGAACTAACTGGAACTTAATGCCCATTTCGTCACGCAGGCGTCTGTTAAAGGCAGCAAACAGCTTCTTGATGGTATCATCCGTTGTGGCAATCCCCATTGTATTGTAGGTGTAAGCTTCTGCCTTATCTGCATACGCCTGGTAAGCGCTGCCGTCCACTGCCCCGTTTGTCCCTCCTGTAAGCGGCGATGCGGCCACTGCAGCAAGCTCTGCATCCCTTTTAAATTTCACATAGCTGTTATCTTCCAGTTCCCCGGCATCATGTACTGTCTGTGAATCAACCTTTGCTGCGCCAAGCCATGTAACTACCTCAAATGCCGTCTCATCATCCACATCTGCCTGTATGCCGATTTTTAAATCATTCCCACGGATTCCGCTGTACAGGGCTTCCGCATAGTCATTGGATGCCTTTTGGCCTCCCCCGTTTAAACGGTATGCATGTAATACAGCCGCATTCAGGAAAAGGTCACGCAGCCCCTTCATCTTATCATCCGCATAAGCGTAGCCAAAAATCTTCTGTGTATCTTTCTGGAACTCTTCATTTGTCACGGTAAAAATGCTGTCCTCTACGCCCCAATCCAGTTCCAGGGGCATGGTAACAGTCCCCCTGTCTGACAGCGCCGCAGATGCATGTGCCGTAGAAACAAAATTCATGTATGCCCCTGGCAGGACCTTGTTCTGCGCTATGAATGTCCCTCCGCCTAACGCCATTTACATCACCCTCCCTTTCATAAATCTTTCAATCATTTTTTCCACTTCTGGGACAGAATACTGTTTCCCATCCTTTAACATAGTTTCAAGCAGGTCCCTCCTGCCTGCAAATTTCCCGGAATTTACTAACTGTTCCTTAGAAAACAGCCGTTCCGCAGTTTTTTTACTGTTTTCCATGGAATCCTCCTGTCTTGCTGCTGCCATCTTACCACCTATCCTTTCACATGAATGCCTGATTCCAGGCTGCCCATTGCCTCCTGTTCTTCCGTTCGGTGCAAAAAGCAGTCATAATTTGCAAAAAAATTTAAAACCCCGTCCACAACCCTGTAATTCATCTTTGTGCCACGGATCGGATCACCGCCTGCCTGTATCATCTCAAGGCACAGGCACATCCTGCCTGCCACTGCATAACATTCTGCATTTGCCCCATGTTCTGATTCCGGGAAATACTGGACTAAAAACTGGCCCTGCTGGAAATACCGTTTTCCCGGATACCGCTTAAATGACGGGTTAATGCACTGGATAAAAAAGCAGGGTTCTTCCAGCCCCTGCATTATCTCTTCCATATGGTTTTCAAATCCAAATTCAGCAAACAGTGCATCGCTTATCCCTTCAATAATTGCCTGGATCATTTCAATACATCTCCTAAGAAATCTTTTATCTTTTTTTCTAAAAGCTTTGGGGCAGTCTGCCCTATCTCCTGTTCGGAAATCGTCATCATGAACCGCCCCGGAACCCAGCCTTTATGGTTAGGTGTCCTGTGTCCAAATTCAACATAAGATGCATACTCAACACTGTTTGTAATCTCAATCACATAAGTATCGCCATAATGGTTCACATGCAATGTGTCAACAAACTGTGATGCACCCCTTGTTTTCAGCCCTTCTGAACCGCCTCCTTTTTCTGCTGTCCAACCTCTGCGGAGTGTACCACCCCGCTTTCCATCTGGGTTAACCCGTTTTGTATAAACGTCCCCTTTCTTATGTTTTTTGGAATCACGTTTCGCCGTATATTCAACTTCTTTGGAATAATCCCCGACTGGCGTCCTTTTAATCACCTTTGCAAGCAGCCGTGCGGCAAGCTCCTTTGCGCATGATTCCACAAATGTATTGAGCTGTTCTTCCTGCAGCTTATTTAAATTCTCTTGTAATTTCTTCCATTCAGAAAAATTGAAACTGCCCATCCTTGCCATTAGGTATATTCCCTCCATAATTCAAGTATAATTTCCTGGTGAGTTGCATATACTGCCGGAACGCCGCTGTAGGTATATTCCGTTGTAATGCCATTCTGTGTAACGATGATTTTACTTCCAGGCTTTATCCTGATATCAGGGGAAATAAACAGTTTTGTTGTCTGCTCTGTTTTTGCTGCCGCTTCCCCCTGAACAACTGCTGCTATTTTAGAAAAAGACAGCCTGCATGGCTGCCCTTTTAAAACAACAATATCTTTATAGGCGGTAAGCTTGCTTTTGCTATCCTTTACCTTTTGATGCTCAATAACATCTGCTTTCCCCTCATAGGTACTTTCCTGGGCCTTTCTGGCCGCCTTCCTTGCAGCTTCCAAAGCACCTGCCATGGCTTGCCACCTCACTTCCTGTACCGCCTGCTACCGGAACACAACTCTCCTGTACTGCCGTAATGCCATATCATAATCCTTTAGCAGGCTTTTTGTAAATTCTGATTCCATGCCGCCAAAAGATGTTGTTGTATCGCCTTCTGATATGGATGTTACCCTGCTTATGGAGCCCTGCTGCCCGAACTGCTCATTCCGGTATATATCTGCTGCCATGCGGTACATTGTTGTATTAAGCCCTTCCGGCACCCCATCAATATGGCAGTAGTTTTTTATTATTTCCTCTGCAGATTCCAGGGCAAACTGAACCAGGGCATCGTTTTCATTCTCCGTAATCCCGAGAAGGGCTTTTTCCTTCTTAACCTGATCTGGTGTAACCATCCTTCCGCCCCCTATCCAATTTTATGTTTCATTACAACTACCCTTAACTGCTTAGGCTCGTATACAGGATTCCAGTTCTCCGCAAGCTTTAATTCCTCCCTTGTAGGTGTTTCAACATTTTCCCTTACTTTCCCTGTGTAAGCAACACCACGCATATGAAGAATATACGCTTTACGGTTAATCAGGTAATCAACGCCACCGCCTACCTTTTTTTCACGGTCAAGTTCTGTCGCAACATGGCCTACAGGGCTGCCGTTTCCAAGTGCAATTGCCCCCTGGCTGAACAGATACGTTGTATAAACCCCATCCTTGTCAACCGGGCATCCATCATCTACCGTGACACGCCTTCCCTGGTAAGTATCAAACTCCACATTTGTGGAATCCCTTTCTGTTGCTATCAGGTTATTTTTCTTTAGATATGCCTTTGTTGCGCTGTGCATGGCAACATCTGTCAAAAGCTTCTGTGCATCCCCCATAAGCTGGCAGGCATCAATAAATGCCGAAGCACTGATAATCTTTGCTGCTGCGCTGCTTTGTTTTGTAATATCAAGGATATGGTCCTTCATTGGGGTAGTTTCTGTGCCTCCTTCTGGTGTATACATCCCAAAAACGCCAGCCAAAAGGGCGATCAATTCTTTCTGCATGTCCCGTGCCCAGAACCCCGCAACCAAATCCCCAATTGCCTTCATTGGATCAGAGCCTGCCAACGCCGCAGCAAGATTTGTGGAAGCCCACATTTTTTGCCGGAACAGCGTAGTAGATACATCCTTGTTTGAACCAATCTTTGCTGGTGTCATTTCTACATCTTCCAGTACCGGCTCTGAATCACCTGCCAAGTCTTCAAAAAATGGCATATTGTGTGTACGTGCTGCCTCGCTTGCCAACTTGTCAAATTCCGGGTTGTTTACAATAATCCCACTCTGCGCCAAAGCGCACAGCTCCATTGTCCTGTTAATTACATACGGGTTAAATAACTCTGGTACGATTACATCTGCAATCTTTGTAATTGCCATAAATTACATCATCCTCCCTTAAATTGTCACTCCGGCTGCCGCCGCCAGTGCCCTTGCCTGTTCCGGGTTGCTCCTTAAAAGCTCCCCCTGCTTTGTCATGTTGAATGTCTCTTTTGCAAACGGGTTCACCGTTCCGCTCCCACCGCCATGTGACGGGCTATAAGGCGGCTTCTCCTCCTTAAACAGGAATCCTTTGCTCTCCTTAAGTGCCTTTACCTGCTCCTCAAGCCCTGTAACCTTGCCGTCATCTCCAAGTATCAGCTTTCCCCTGTCAATCAGCCCTGCAACAATTTCTTCATCCTGCGCCTTCCCTGCCAGTGCAACTTTGATGGCATTGGTAAGTTTCAGCTCCTTCATATCAGCATCATATTTCTTCTGTGCATCCTTATTCTGTTCCTGCAATGCTTTAATCTGCTCCTGAAGCTCCTGTGCATCCCCGGTTTCTTTTTTCAGGTTTTCTAACTGCTTATCCCTTTCCTTGATATCTGCCTCCAGTTTCTTTTTGGCCTCACTGACTGTGTTAAAGTCATTCTTTGGCACGGCATGGTTTGGAAACTCCTTTTTGACTGCTGCCATCAAGGCTGTAACATCCAGTTTCCCATCCGTAACCACTGCATTTTTTAATAACTCTTCTAACCATTCCATTGTGCATCATCCTCCTATAGATTTTTATTCATGCTCTCCATGTAATGAGTGGATGCGGTTTATTCTCCCGCCAGAGTAGAAATAGTTTTACGTCATCCCGGACAAATCCCCCTTCCTTTTTTTTGCATCAAAAAAGCACCTGAACTAAATCAGATGCCTTATATTACATAGAAATTAATCAATCCCCTAAATTTTACTCATTGCTTATCACTTTTCCATCAGATGGCTTCTCTTTCTTTCCTTAACCGGTCACGCTCTTTCCTTGCCTCTAGTTCCAACTGCTTAATTTCTGCTTCAAGCTGTTCTTTGGGCATTTTTAATATTTCATCAGGTACAGTAACTGGTGTATCATCTATTATATATTCATCCTTATCTGCCATTTTACTTTACCTCCCAAAAATCTATATCGTGATTCTCCCTTAGTTTACTAAGCGTTTTAAATTGTGCTTCATAATCTGTATACCCTTCCGAAAGGAAATAACCTATGTACCTGACATATAACCGTTCATTTACTTCTTGGTTAGACTTATATATGTAAACTGTCCCATCATGACAAATTATTATGCCCATAGAATACCCATGTCTGAAAGCAGAATTGAAATCCGCTATACTTGGCGGCATACTTTGAGGATGGGTATGCATTGCGGTTAAATTTTTTGATTTTTTCAACTTCTTTCTCAATGCGGGACTATATATAATTTTCCCTTCCTTAGTTTGGTTCAAAGTACTGGCTACTACTTTCCCTGTAGAACTGTCAAACCAATACATATCTTCAATCATCGTTCCACTTCTGTGCCTCAGCATTTCTTTTGCTTTAGAGTAAAGCATGCGGTTTATCGAAACATCATTTGTAATATGGTTGAATTTGTTCCTGTATTCCCCACTGTTAATATAAGTGCTGTTAACTACAGTCTCCTTGTTCCTCCCATATCTTTGATATTCTGATGATTTTTTTTCTCCTTCTGTTTTTATATTACTATCATTTGCAGAAGGTGTCAAATCTGATTTATCGGCATCAACAAATTTTTCTTTCCATTCTGGATAGGTTATGCCTGCCGGAACATAATATGTCTTTCCATCCTCCCCTCTGGCCGCACGTTTTCCATCAATGGAAAATTCATCATCAAAATATGGGCAGGTGGTACTCCTGCAATTGCAGTGGAGCGGGGGTACAGTAACGCCAACCTCGTACTCCTTCATTGGGAAATGTTTCCCATCCATTTTCCGGCACAGCTCCGAAGTAATGCTGTCAAGCGTAGCCACAATTTCAAATTCTTCCACACCAAGCTCATTGAAGCAGTCCTGCTGCGCTGCTGCCGTAACTGCTGCCGTTTCTGTATAGACAAGCGTGCATGCCTGGTTTTTGCTGGCATCCAATTTCTTGCTGACTGCTTCCGCTGCCTTATAAGGGTTTTCGCCCCGTATGATGTTCTGTACCAGTTCTGTATGCAGTGTATTTACTAATTTGTCCTTATTTGTCCAAATCCTGCCTGAAAAGCCTGCCCCATCCTGCGCCCATGGCTTTTTAAGCACCATTTCTATTTTCCGCTTATCTATCCTTGCCAGGTTATGCCCTATGCTGCTTCCCTTTGCTATCTCATATGCAGCATGGTAATACCTGTCTGCATATGACTTCCCAAGAAAATCTGTTACGCCATTGTGGTATTCCTGGTACAGCTTTTCAGCTTCCTGCTGAAGCTGCAGCTTAATGGCCTCCAGGCGGTTAATATGCACCTTCGCAGAAGCATTTTCTAACTCTTTTATCCATTTCTGATTTATGCTGTTTTCCTTGCCATATTTTATATAAGTTTCCACATTCCAATGGAATTCCTCCAGCTCGTCTTTCTTTAGCAGTTTCTTTGCAGCCGTATAGGAAATATCATTATTTTCAGCAAGCCTGTAATACCATTTATCAAGGTCTGACTGTATGGCAATCTGTGCCCTCCGAAACTGACGTTCCATATCTTCGATATATGCTTTGCTTTTACTATACTGGTTATCCTCCAGAGCCAAAAAACGTTTCTTCCAATATTCTGCATTTTTCAATATAGCGCCCTCCACCAGACTGTGCAAGGAAACTTTTAGGATTCATCCTCACTGCCGCCATTCCTGCTTTTACTGTCAATGCCATCCTTCTCTTCATTTGAAAAAGCTGTGCCATAAATATTTTCCTTTTCTTCTGCCTCTTTTTCTTCTTTCTTAATCTGCAGCAGTTCTTCATCCGCATCACTGACCAATGGATGGCTTTTTAAGATTGTCTTCTTACTGACAATCCCTACACTCTCTTTGCAAATCTGCGCCTGCTCTGTATCGTTTTTAATCCGGTTCCTTGTCCAGGTCTGTCCAACAGCCCCACAGGGAATATTGCAGTAACGGCATATTGCACGGATTAATTTTGCAAAGCCAAGCCGGAACTCTGTTTCCATCAGGCCGACTTTCATCTCCAGAAGGGAATACATGAATTTAAGCGCTTCCCCTGACTGGTTCCCGAAGTTTTCCGGCTGTGGGTCGAACCCCTGCCCCTGCTCAAAAATTGCTTTCCTTGTAATGTCCAAAACCATCTGCCTTGCTTCTACTGGTATCTCAATATTTAATGTGCTTACGCCGGAATGTTCATCTGCATCCAATTCAATTGTCTTATATTTCTTTAAATCCTGTAAGAACCCATTCATTTCTGTGCCGCCATATCCTGTAAGCACTAAAATAATTTCCTGCACATCATCCAGGTCATTAATAAAGCCGCTGTATACTTTGTCATATACATCTATGAGTTTTTTAATGTTCTCAAGGTCGCTTGTATGGATATTGTTGTTAAAAAAAGGGATAAATGGCGTTTCTTCCATGCCATGCTTATAGTCTGCCGTCATTTCCCCGGTTTCCGGATCAATAAACATATCATACAAATTTGTACCTTCCTCTATCGTATCAGATGATTTCCGCCGGAATGCCTGGCACTCTGTATCTGTCCAATACTCATAAATGATGTAGTTATCGCCTGATGCCTCGTCAAGCTCTTCATGTACACGCAATATGCCAGCCAGCCTCCGCTTTAAAGACCTGTCCCAGATTGGGATAATCTGTTTGCTGTCCACTACTGCCCATTCAAATCCTTTATCCCCTGTCCAGTAATGCACCCATCCAATTGATGTATTTGCAGCATTGACACACAGTTCCATGCAGTTTTTTATGTACTCGTCACCAAGCAGTCCTGTAATGCGTTTATTCTGCGCCGTGCCCCCTACGTCAAAAACCGGCGGTACCGTAAATGCGTAAGAAGCTTTCTGGTTTACGATAAGCCCATGAAAATTCCGTGGTATCCTGTTGTCTGCGTTCCTTAATGGATTCCCTTCCCCATCCTCTTTTTTCTCCCCAAAAAGGATATCCGATCCATTTTTATAATACCGCTCCCCAATCATTGCGCCATTCACAAATCCAGTGTGGTATGGCTCGTATTTTTTTATCAGTTTTTTAAATTCTTCTATCTTCACCTGTCTGCCTCCTGCTTTAAAACCCTGATACCCGGCTTCCTGATTATTGTGTAGCAATAATAGCGCAGGGCGTCCATGCAATGGTCCCTGTCTTTGACTGGCTTATCCTCTCCATGTTCTGCTGCCTTTTCGTCCCACCTGTAAGAAGCAAATTCCTGTATGGTATTGGCGCATCCTTTGTATATCCCTATCCTTCCCATGCTAAGCATGGAAGCAACAAACCGGATGCCATCCAGTACATCGTTCTTTGCCTTTTTAACCCTGTAGCCCCTTTTCTTAAGTTCAGCAATAAAAGATGCCGCTGACGGGTCTATTATAATTCTTACAGGTTTTATCCCATCCAGCCACTTTTCTAAATCATCTGCATACTCTGTATCCGTTTTTTGGCTGTCTTCATCCCTGCCGCTGTAATAGTATTCCCTAAAGCATATATGTTTCCCTTTTTTATCTTTGCACCACAATAAAAACACAGTTGCATTCTGCGTGCCATAGTCACAGGATACGTGGCAATTTTCCATGGTAAGGCCATCCAGATTATCCACCACATGCCTTCCACTGCTGAACATGTCGTAAATGATCCCTTCTGCCACTACCCAAAGCCCTAAGATGAACCTTTTAAAGAATACCCCGCTGTACATGCTGCGGTACCGTTCTTTTATTTTTTCTGCCAGGCTTAAGTTGTCATCCATTGTAAAATGGAGATACAGCAGCTTCTTATCCTTTCTCTTATCAATCCATTCTGTTTTAAACCAATGGTATGGCCCATCCGGGTTGCAATTAAACCAGAACTTTGAACCCTCTACAGAACAGCGGCCAGTTGCCTGGTTTACAAATGACTGCGGCATCAGCGCCACTTCATCAAAAAAGCAGCCTGCAAGCGTGATGCCCTGTATCAAATCCTGCGACCGCTCGTCCTTACCACCAAATATATAAAAAAAATTGGTTATTTTCCCTTTTGAGACAATAACCAGATTGTCAGCCCTGCAATCCTCAACTGTATACCCCCGTGACATTAACATCAATTTCAGCCAGAACAGCACATTACGCCGGAATGATCCGATTGTCTTCCCACACATTCCAAGATTCTGCCCATTAAAGTTGTTCATTGCCCACATCACAAAAGAAAGGGACATGCACAATGTTTTCCCAGAACGGATTGCACCATCTGCTATAATCCCATCCATTTCTTTTACGGGCGAACTGCCACACCACCAATTTAAGACTTTCCGCTGTTTCTTTGAAAACGGCTTGAATTTGAATACAGCCCTTCTAATTTTACTCATTGTCCCAATCTTCTTTTGCTGATGCCTCTAACGCCTCTATAAACCCATCATCTTCTATTTCTGCATCTCCGTTCCCTTCCCTCTCTGCCTTCGCTTTTAGCAGCGCAATTTCTGCCTTCTGTCTTTCCGTGGCAATCCCTATATGGTCGGAAAGCCACCTCAATGCCGCCATCTTGTCCATTAGCTCAATGGAGTCCGTTTTCCCAAACGATACCTTTTTTATTAACCTTCCATCCACCAGGGGACTATTAAGGTTAAGCATATTGTGCTTTACATCTACGTAATCACTTATATCTGCGTGGAGAATGTCAAGGTACATCTGAAAGACATCCTCTTCCGAAAACATCTCCCTGTTTAACCTGTTTTGTTTCAGCCGGGCAATTTCTTCTTTTACTCCAACATTCTTCATCATGCGGTATGCAGCCGAAGCTGCTGTCTCATAACTGACATCGTATGCTTTTTGATACGCTTTGGTTGCATTAAAGCAGCGGGTATACAGGACACAAAAAAGCCTCTGCTTATCAGTCAATCCGTTATTTTCTATAACATCCATAACCTCCTGCGCAGCAGGCTTCTTTTCCACATCTGTACCCTCTTGATTTTGTGTGCACCCTTTTTTATTTTTGTGTGCACCCTCCCTGTTCCATGCATACCTTTTTTTCCAACTCTTGACTGTGTTGATGGATACCCCATGCTTTTCAGCGATATCCTTATATTTCATGCCGGACATATAATCCGCTTCTGCTAATTCATGGTTCTTTGCATCTTCCACAGCACCACCTCTCTGCCCTGCTATTACTTATATTAAAAGAGACTGTCCCAAAAGCATTAAACTTTTAGGACAGTCTCTTTTAAATACCAATACATTATGTTATAAACTATTTCAATGTTCATCATCCTTATTTAATGAACATTCTTCTCTTAATTTCTCCAGTTCAGCCTCACTACATATATCATCTGGATATTCTGTATTGTTGTTATAGCTTTTTTGCTCAAAAGCACATTTCAAAACAAAATTTATAATCCTATAAGAAGATAACATAAAATAAACAAGAAAAAATATTTCTAAATATTTAATATTTTCCATAATGTAGTGAAAAAAAACAAACAAGTCAATCCTCACTGAAATTTTTGAAAGCATAATTACCGAGCATACTACTAAAACAAATCCTGACATTATTGGCGCTTTAAAAAAAAATTTCATTTTCTTTTTATAGTATTCATTTTTCATTATATAATCTAATAGAGGATTGTTAACAAAACTAAATAGCAACGCTAATATTACACCTAAAAAACCCAATACTATACTGGTTAAGCTAATTATGGCATTTAATAAGTCACCTATATCGCCAACTATTTGATACTTACATAAATTATATATTATACATATTAATATGCTAAAAAATAGTGGATATATTCTTTCCAAGAAAGCAAATACATCACCAGATTTTTTTCGTTTCAAATTGCACCTTCCTGTTCTAATAATTCTCTTTTTCTCCTATTATATTTTACACAAATTTGTTCGGCAATATCCTCAAATGGTATAGTTTTCAAAGGCTCCACTTTCATTTTAATAATATCAAAACATTTCATAGTAAATAAATCAATTGTATCTACTGGATCTATTTCATTATACCTCACACTTAATACCGCACCCACTACAAAATCTTCAGACTCTCTTATTTCAGATATCGTTTTCCCGACCTCTTTCGTATCTAGTGTCCCTTTTCTGCCACCACGTCCTAAAGACATTGTAAGTTCAGCAGAATTTGCATCGAACATTTCAAAAAATTTAGCCATTCTGGATAACGAGGTATTCGGCAAAATCTTCTTTTTTCTGGTTTTATCTGTTGCAAATTTTAAACTTATTTTTCTATATGCTTTTGCATTCATTAATTTTGTGTCCACATTGTGGTCTAAAATAGGCCTTAAATATATTCCAAATTCATCATTTCCATATAGTTTTGTTAGATAACTCTCTATTCCCGTTGCGCTTAAACTGTCCCTGTTTCTTTGTAACGAAAATATATTTATTTTGCAATCATATAATGCAGTTACATCTTCACCAATATATTCATCTGCATCCAAATACATTGCTTCAGCTTCTTCATCAACTTTAGCTTTTAACGGCAACTTTGTCTGCCTCAACCGCATAAAATTCAAATACCAATATCCTGTAGATTTTTCATATTTAATTTTATCTAATCTGGCATCCTCCTGATAATAGGCAAAAGTCCTGTCTTCTATGGACATCTGTTTAGCCTTTTTTATTAATAATTCCAAATTATACTCTTTATCTTCACTGTCTTCATACTTTCTAGCAACT
Source organism: uncultured bacterium (assembly GCA_947651225.1). Taxonomy (GTDB): domain Bacteria; phylum Bacillota; class Clostridia; order Lachnospirales; family Lachnospiraceae; genus Butyribacter. The sequence goes on from CANSYK010000070.1 coordinate 22,978, forward strand.
ACTACTTTATAATATTCGATTCTAATGTTCCTATTATATGCCATCTTTCTACCTCCACAAATAAATATTTTCTTCATTTTACAACAGAAAATGGCATAATACAACATTATTTATTTCTCCTAACAGAAAGCACAGCCCACTATAGGCTGTGCATAAGAAGTAATATGGCGAACTGTCATTAATTTTTGCGACAGTTTTTTTATTTTACATTCTATCACAGAAGAAGCGAACAAAACCGTCGTTTTTATAAATTTTTTATAAAATATCTATCGTGCTTCATCCTGCAGCTGTCAGATGTATAGTTCCGTCCTTTGTATATTTCATTCATGTTGAACGCCACTAATGCCCATGTCATATCCTCTATGTAGTAAAGGCTGCAAATATTCCGTAACTCTATATCCCCAATCCCTTCAATAAATTCCTCTGCCTGGTTCATCAACTCAAGCAGGCCATCTTCCCGATGTTTCAGGAGGAGCTTTCTTTCAATCAGATTTTTTGATGCCCTGTCATACTCCTGCTGCCGGAAACCAGTTATTTTTACCGTCCCAAGAGGCCTGCCTCCCCTCTTGCCTTTGGTGACAACATCTGAAGCAATCCCTAAATCCGTAGTCTCAAGCTTAAATATTTTATCCTCAAGCTTTGAGATTTCTTTCCGTAGGTATTTTACCCGTGCTGCCGCATCTGCGTACTGTGTAAGGATATTAATGTTTTCTTTTCCCATAGCCCCTCCTGCCTTTTAGTCCTGCTGCCAGTTCATCAGCCTGTCCTGCTGCCGTCTTTCTTTTTTTAATCTATTGGTGCCTGTTATTGCATCGATGCAAGAGTTCCATGCAGCTGCCCTGCTATCGTAAGCAAAATCTTCATAACTTAACTCTTTCTTTTTGGGAAGAGGGCCCAAGGGGCACCAATCAGGTTTTTCATCTTTTTGCACTAATGCAGAATTCAACTTGCATCTGCCGATACATTCAAACTCATAGTAAAATTCACAATCTTTACATTTGTCTGGCATGTTGACCAGAAGAATTGCTTTGCCCATCCTTCTCACTTCCTTGTCATGTTTTTTAGATCTTTCCTTAAATCTGCAGGAACAGGAATAACCGTCACTAACGTCCCGCCGCAGAATATGTATGCATTATCACCATAAATCCTGATATTGTTTGCCTTTTCATTGT